>DASVOS010000010.1 GCA_036383255.1 Gammaproteobacteria bacterium
GGCGGGCGCGGCCGGCGCGGGCTGCGGCGCGGCCATCATGGGGGCCTGCATCATCATCGGCGCGGGCGCGGCGCTGTGGCGGCTGATGCGCACCGACTCCTCGCCCTCGGTGATCTCGATCTCGGCGATGCCCGATTCCTCGAGCAGTTCGATGAGCTTCTTGACCTTGCGGATATCCATGCGTCACCCCGTCGGGTTGGTTCTTTATAGGAAAGGCGAAGGGTCAGTTCTTGCCCTGGGCCGCGGGCGGCATCTGCTGCAGGCGGCGCGCCGCCGCCGTCAGGGCCAGCTCGTAACCCAGGGCACCGCAGCCGCTGATGCAGCCGACCGCGATGTCCGTGAAATAGGAATGGCGGCGGAAGTGCTCGCGCCGGTAAGGGTTGCTGATGTGCACTTCGATGAAGGGCAGGGCCACCGCCAGCAGCGCGTCCCGCAGGGCGACGCTGGTGTGGGTGTAGCCGCCGGGGTTGAACAGCATCATGGCGGTGCCGTCGGAAGCCGCCTTCTGGATGCGGTCGATCAGCTCGCCCTCGTGGTTGCTCTGGTAGCTGTCCAGCTCGTGGCCTAGCCCCGAGGCGAGCCCCTTGAGGTGCTTCTCGATGGCGGCGAGGGTGTCCGGCCCGTAGAGATGGGGCTCCCGCTTGCCCAACAGGTTAAGGTTGGGGCCATTGAGTAACAGGATCTGGGCCACGACTACCTCGTTTTTGTACGACTTGGCGGCACGTTCGCCGCCGATCGGAACAGGCTCCCTTTCACTCCGGAGCCTATCCGAGGCCGCTGGTTTTTAGGGGCGGCCCGTCTTCGGGACCTGCATTCTAGGGCAGGCCCTCTCTTACCAAGATTTCGGAGGTTATCCGAAGATAGCCCGATTTAACAGCTCATTTGCCCCGTTTTGGCTGGAGCTTCATGGCTGTGGCGGAGGTCTCCCACCCCCTTGAGCCGGGCCAGGATTAATTGTGGGTCATGGCAGGGGATTTGTCTACCCACGAACCTGAAGAAAGCCGTCCGTTCGTGGAAGATAGGTGTTATTTAGCCGTGGTTCGGGTTTCGGTGGCCGGCATGGGCGCCACATGGGTGGCGGCGGGCACGTTGCCGGCGCCCACCGGCACCAGGGCCATCCGCACCAGCTGTTCCGCCTCCTTGGGGTCCAGCTGGCCCGGGTAGAGCTTCAGCACGTGGCCCTGGCGATCCAGCAGCACGCTGAAGGGCAGGCCGATCAGGTTGCCGCCGAAGCCCGCCACCATGCGGTTCACGCTCTCGTCCCCCATCAGCATCGGGTAGTTCACCACCGCGATCTTGTCGAGGTAGGCCTTCACGTCCTTCTCCGCCACCTCGTCCGTGGCGATGCCCACCACCTGCAGCCCCTGGGCGGAGTATTCCGCCTGCAGGTGCACCAAGAGCGGGATCTCCTCGCGGCAGGGCGCGCACCAGGTGGCCCAGTAGTTCACCAGCAGCACCTTGCCGTGCCACTCGTTCAGCGCGTGGTTGCCGCTCTGGTTCAGGCCCTCGTACTTCGCGCCCAGCGCCTCGTCCATGGTCATGGGGCGCACCGCCGTCTGCGGCTGCGCCACCGGCGTGCCGTCGGTGGGGGCGGGGCCGGTCATGGGCGCGAGCCACTGGTACACGCCGAAGCCGGCGGCCGCGGCGGCCACCAGCAGGAGCACGATCAGGGGCATGTGGCGGGGCTGCTGCATACGGGGTCCCTAGGTTGCGATGCGGGAAATTAGCACAGGCGGCAAATCACCAGCACACCGCGGCCAGCGCCGCGGTGCAGCAGCGTCTGCCCGGAGGTCAGCGGTTGGCGCCTAGCGCGGCGTCCACCCGCTTCATGAAGTCGTCCGCGTCCAGGTAACCGACCACGCGGTAGTCCTTGAGTTCCAGGCCGTCGGTGCCGAAGAACATCACGCTCGGCGGGCCGAAGATGCCGAAGCGCTTGTAGAGCGCCTTGTCGTCCTCGTCGTTCGCCGTCACGTCCGCCTGCAGCAGCACCGCGTCCTTCAGCGCCGCCTGCACCCTGGGGTCGCTGTAGGTCTGGTGGTCCAGCTCCTTGCAGGAGACGCACCAGTCCGCATAGAAATCCAGCATCACCGGCTTGCCGGCGGCGGCAGCGATGGCGATCTCCCGGTCCAGGTCCCCGGTGCTCTTGATGCGCTTGAAAGGCAGCGGGCTCTCGCTAGTGGGCCCGGCCGTCGCGCCGGCAGGCGCCTGCGCGGCCGCCGCCACCGTGCCCGGCACCGCGAACCGCGCCAGCGGGCGGAAGGGATCGTCCGCGCCCATGGCCGCGCCCACCAAGAGGATCAGGCCGTACAGCAGCGCCAGGAGGCCGAGGCCCTTCCACAGGTGCTTCCAGCCGGCCTTGGCCTGCACCGGCTCCAGCGCGCCGAGGTAGATGCCGCACACGATGGCGAGCGCCGCCCACAGGGCCAGCGTCACCGGGCCCGGCACCACCCGCGCCACGAACCAGATCGCGAGCGCCAGCATCACCACGCCGAACACGTGCTTCACCGTGTTCATCCAGGCGCCGGTCTTGGGCATCAGCCGCCCGGCGGAGGTGCCCACGATCAGCAGCGGCACGCCCATGCCGAGGCCCAGCGCGAACAGCGCGAGCCCGCCGCGCAGCGCCGAGCCCGTCTCGCCGATGAACACCAGCGCCGCCACTAGCGGCGCCGTGATGCAGGGGCCGCAGATCAGCGCCGAGAGCACGCCCATCACCGCCACGCCCACGAAGGCGCCGGACTTCTGCGCGTTGCTGTGGCGCGTGAGGTGGGTCTGGATGAATCCCGGCACCTGCAGCTCATAGAGGCCGAACATCGCCAGCGCCAGCGCCACGAACAGCGCGGCGAACGCGCCCAGCACCCAGGGGTTCTGCAGCGCGAGCTGGATGTTCGCGCCCAGGAGCCCCACGATCACGCCCGCCAGCGCGTAGGCCGAGGCCATGGCCAGCACGTAGGTGACCGAGAGGGCGAAGGCGCGGCCGGTGCTGATCTTGCCCTGGCCCACGATGATGCCCGAGATGATCGGGATCATCGGCAGCACGCAGGGCGTGAACGTGAGCAGCATGCCCACGCCCAGGAACGTCAGCATCACCAGCAGCAGGCTGCCGTCCTTCAGGAGGTACGCGAGCCGGTCCTGCTCGGCCATCTGCGGCGCGCCGCCCGGGGCGGCGGCAGTGGTCTCGGTCGCCGTCCCGCCGGCGAGGTCGATGTCCTGGGTCTTGGTGATGGGCGGGTAGCAGAAGCCCGCTTCCGCGCAGCCCTGGTACACCGCCGTGAGGTTGAAGCGCGTGGCGCCGTTGCTCAGCGTCACCGGGACCAGCACGTCCACGTCGCTCTTGTAGATCTCGCTGGTGCCGAGGTAGGGATCGTTCTTGATCTCCCCCTCCGGGAAGTCCGGCGTGCCGAGCTGCACGTCCGGGTTGTCGCTCTTGATGCTGAACTTCTGCCGGTAGAGGTAGTAGCCCGGTGTCACCGCCCACTTCAGCTCCAGCGTGTTCGCGTCCTTGGTGGCGGCGCTGAACTTGAACACCTGGTCCGGCGGCGGGAAGCTGTTCTGGTCCGCCCCGCCGGAGACGAGGTCCGCCAGGTTAGGCGGGCTCACCTTGGAAGCGGCCGGCCCCGTGTCCGCGCCCGGCACTGCGTCCGGCGCCTCCAGCATCAGGTTCACGTGCTTGCGCTGGGGCGGGTAGCAGAAGCCCACCTCCGCGCAGCCCTGGTACACGAGCTCGAGGTCCAGCTTGCCGTCGCCCGTGTAGGGCATCGTGACCGTCACGCCCTTGTGGTAGACCGTCTGCTTGCCGAAGAACTGATCGTTCTTGACCTCACCCTCCGGGAACTTCGGCTTGCCGAGACGGATGCCCGTGATGTGGCTCACGAACTGGAACTTGTCCTTATATAGGTAGTATCCGGGCAGGATGTCCCAGTGCACCGAGAGCATGCCCGGCGTCGCGCTGGCGCTCACCTTATATACCTGGTCCGGGGGAAGTGGCTCGGTGCTCGCGGCGGAAGCGAGCAGGGGAAACAGGGCCAGCAGGGCGAGCAGCAGCTTTCTCATCGGGGCCTTCCGTACACCCGGCAGGCCGGATGTGTAATGAGTGATACCTATCTGAGGCTATGGGCCAAGCGTTTCAAGCCATTAGAGAGACAGCCGAAAGGCCGGTTTCATTTCGAGTTTTCCGTCAGCCACTTGAGATAGTCGGCGGAAGCGTGGGTGATGGGCATGGCGATGATCTCGGCCACGTCGTAAGGGTGCCTCGCCAGGATGCATTCCTTCACCTTCTCGAACTGGGACTCGGTGGTCTTGATGATCAGCAGGCATTCCTGCTCCCGCTCCACCTTGCCCTCCCAGCGGAAGATCGAGGTCACGCCGGGCAGGAGGTTCACGCAGGCCGCCAGATGTTCCTCCACCAGAGCCTGGGCGATGGTCTCTCCTGACCCCAGGTCAGGGGTGGTGCAATGCATAAGTATATGATTTTCAGGCATATATGCCTCCCGCGCCTCTAAGGGCGCCTCCCTGATAACCCCTTGACTCTCCAGGATTTGCCACTATTATTAGCACTCCGTTGAGGTGAGTGCCAAGGCAGTCCCTCAAGACCATTATGACCCCTTTAACCTGAAATTGATTTTGCTCTTTAAGGAGTTCGAGGCCATGAAGATTCGTCCACTGCATGACCGGGTGATTATCAAGCGCCTGGAGTCGGAAACCAAATCCGCCGGCGGCATCCTGATCCCCGACAGCGCCACCGAGAAGCCGAGCCGCGGCAAGGTCCTGGCCGTGGGCAAGGGCAAGGTGCTGGAGGACGGCAGCGTGCGTCCGCTCGACGTGAAGGTCGGCGACGAGGTGCTGTTCGGCAAGTACAGCGGCAACGAGATCAAGGACGGCAAGGATGAGCTGGTCGTCCTGCGCGAGGAAGACATCATGGGCGTGATCGAGGGCGGCAAGTAAGCCTGCCGATCCGCACCAACCCCCATCCAGAACTTTCAGAAGGACAAGACAATGGCTGCCAAAGAAGTGAGATTCGGTGACGACGCGCGCCAGCGCATGTTCCGCGGCGTGAACGTGCTCGCCAACGCGGTGAAGGTCACCTTAGGGCCCAAGGGCCGCAACGTCGTGCTCGAGAAGAGCTTCGGCGCCCCCACGATCACCAAGGACGGCGTCTCCGTCGCCAAGGAGATCGAGCTCAAGGACAAGTTCGAGAACATGGGCGCCCAGATGGTGAAGGAAGTCGCCTCCCACACCTCCGACGAGGCGGGTGACGGCACCACCACCGCCACCGTGCTGGCCCAGGCCATCATGCGCGAGGGCCTCAAGGCCGTCGCCGCCGGCATGAACCCCATGGACTTGAAGCGCGGCATCGACAAGGCCGTGATCCAGGCCGTGGCCGAGCTCAAGAAGCTCTCCAAGCCCTCCGCCGACAACAAGTCCATCGCCCAGGTGGGCACCATCTCCGCCAACGGCGACGAGGTGATCGGCAAGCTCATCTCCCAGGCCATGCAGAAGGTGGGCAAGGAAGGCGTCATCACCGTCGAGGAAGGCTCGGCGCTGGTGGACGAGCTGGAAGTGGTCGAGGGCATGCAGTTCGACCGCGGCTACCTCAGCCCCTACTTCATCAACAACCAGGGCAGCATGAGCGCCGAGCTCGAGAAGCCCTACATCCTGCTCTGCGACAAGAAGATCTCCAACATCCGCGAGATGCTCCCGGTGCTGGAAGGCGTGGCCAAGAGCGGCCGCAGCCTGCTGGTCGTGGCGGAAGACGTGGAAGGCGAGGCCCTGGCGACCCTGGTGGTCAACACCATCCGCGGCATCGTCAAGGTCGTGGCCGTCAAGGCCCCCGGCTTCGGCGACCGCCGCAAGGACATGCTGAAGGACATCGCCATCCTCACCAAGGCCACGGTCATCAGCGAAGAGCTGGGCCTGACCCTCGAGAAGGCCACCCTCAATGACCTCGGCGAGGCCAAGAAGGTCATCGTGGACAAGGAGAACACCACGATCATCGACGGCGCCGGCAAGGCCGCCGACATCCAGGCCCGCGTGGAAGCCATCCGCAAGCAGGTCGAGGACACCACCTCCGACTACGACAAGGAGAAGCTCCAGGAGCGCGTGGCCAAGCTGTCCGGCGGCGTGGCGCTCATCAAGGTCGGCGCGGCCACCGAAGTCGAGATGAAGGAGAAGAAGGCCCGCGTCGAAGACGCCCTGCACGCGACCCGCGCTGCGGTGGAAGAGGGCATCGTCCCCGGCGGCGGCGTCGCCATGGTCCGCGCCAAGCAGGCCATCGGCAAGCTCAAGGGCGAGAACGACGACCAGCAGATGGGCATCGCCATCCTGCTGCGCGCCATGGAAGAGCCCCTGCGCCAGATCGTCACCAACGCCGGCCAGGCGCCGGACGTGGTGCTCAAGGCCGTGCTGGACGGCAAGGGCAACTACGGCTTCAACGCCGCCACCGACGAGTACGGCGACATGGTGGAGATGGGCGTGCTGGACCCGACCAAGGTCGCCCGCACCGCCCTGCAGAACGCCGCCTCTGTGGCGTCCCTGCTGATCACCACCGAGGCCATGGTGGGCGAGCTGCCGAAGGAAGAGAAGCCTGCCATGCCCCAGGGCGGGATGGGAGGCGACATGGACTTCTAACGAAGTCCAGTCGCTCCCAAAACAGACCGAGAAATTCGGCTGTGAAGAAAGACAAGAAGCCCAGCGAAAGCTGGGCTTCTTTTTTCTCTATAAGAAATTCGGGATTTATTTCCCGTCATACCGGCGAAGGCCGGTATCCAGCTTCAGATAGATTCTTAGACCTCGACATCCCTGTCCTGTTTTCGCCCCCTCCGGGCGGGGCGAGGCACCTTTGTTTCGGTAAAGGTGCCCCAAACCACTCTCCCGGAGCGCGGGCCGCCGAAGCGGCAGCTACCCTGCGCGCTGGACTTCGCTACGGAGTCCCGCATACGGCATATCCCTATACCGCGTACGGGAGCGCCGCCATCCTTGGGCGGCGCCCCTGCCGGGCTGCCCGTGCTCAGCCCAGTGCTCGGCGCGCGCTACGGGCGGGAGCTCTGCCATAATCTATTCTCACTGAAACTTAACCTGTATCTAATTACAGCTACTAATATAAGCTATTGATTTAATTGAATATTAAATGATTATTTTCGCAACACATTGAGAATTTTATCAAGGTTCCCCAATATAGCTCACATGGTTGCTGGCGGGAGGCCGCAATGGTCATACTGCGCGTCCAATGAGCGACAAGAAGCCCTTCTCCCCCCACCATGTCCGGGAGGCGTTCAGCCTAACCGAGCATGAACTTCGCCTTTGGCGGACCGCACTTCCCCCCTTTGCTCATATTCAGCTTAAGGCGGGGCAAGACCTGGGTTTTTCTTACGGCCAATTACTTGGATTTGGAATCATTACTCGTTTGGTCAAGAAAATTGGGCTATCCCCCAATCAATTGACCGAAGTGTCAGCCGCAATATTTGAGCACTGCAGTTCAACGCTCTGGGAACAGATTGCCCGTGAGTCGCTTCGCCTCACGATAGATCTGGAAAATGGAAATGCGACGACTGTCGGTTTCATCACAGGAAGAGATAGAAATGCCTTGACTGCAGCTCCTGCAGCAGTTTTGTCATTACCATTGGGCGCGGTAATCGTGGCCGTGCAGGATTATCTGTATCACGCTGGATTTACGCCAATTAAACAACAACTTGACTTGCGCTATTTGAACTCCGTAACGGGGGCAAAGCCATGAAGCAAGTCACCGCAGCGCTCCTACAAAGATTGGGTTACTCCGGGTCTCGAGGATTCGTCCCATCGGAACGCTTTGGCACAATGCGAGCAAATCGACACGTGCTGCTTCAGGCTCAAGAGCGAGTCGGTGTTATTGGCGTATTCGGAATATTTGGAAAACGAGAGGATACGCACGAGTATTTCACGCCCATTGTATACATAGCCGAATGTGAGTCAGCGAAAGCGCGGGAACACCATAAGGCGGTGTGGAATCAAGGCGTGGTTCCTTATCTGTTGCTGATTACAGATGAGGAAATTTTGCTCTGCGAAGGATTCCGGTTCTCAAATAGAGAAATTGGCAACAACAATTGGCCGGGTCTACTGGAGCGTACTTCTCACAATTCTCTGTATCTACAGTCGGGATTGCCCTCGTACTTGAAGTGGCTGTCTGCTTACGAGCTTCAGTCTTCAATCTTCTGGCGCGATAGACAGGTAGGAAATATAGACATTTCCGGCCGTGTTGATTATCAGCTGCTTAATGGTCTCGACGCGCTCACTGACTGCCTTACCAAAGCAGAAGGAGTCCTTGCGGACCGCAATTTGCGACCGCTAGATGTTGAATCAGCACACGCTTTAATTGGGCGAGTTCTCTATTTGTATTTTTTGCATGATAAAGGCCTTCTTTCTAACAATTGGAGAGCAGACGCCTTTCCTGGAATTAATTTTGATCAAGCGTCCGGCTGGGATGCCGAACAATTCTGGCAATTATCAGACGAAATTGATTCAGTGTTTAATGGCAGTGTATTTCCGTTGTCAGCGTCAAAGAGAAAGCGCATTGAGAAAGGGCATATTGAGTTTGCACAAATAGGCCTGAGATATGCAGATAGTTTGGGAACGGCTGGTTTTCAAAACCGTCTAGACCTATTTGACTACGATTTTTCAACCCTTCGAATTGAGACCTTGTCTTCGGTCTATGAGCAATTCTTACGTGGCTACGGTGAAGATGCGCAGAGAAAACTCGGGGCCTACTACACGCCGCCATTCTTAGTTGACTATGTCCTTAGCACGGTAGAGGAAAACGTACCTCTCGAGAGAGGCGTAAGAATCCTGGACGGGGCGGCTGGCTCAGGCGCCTTCCTGGTCGCCGCTTATCGCCGAATAATCGAGTCGACACTTGGGGCAAGTCGACACTCGCTGCCAATTCGCGATCTTCAATCTATTCTCAAAGAAAGTATCTTTGGTTACGAGTTATCGGCCGATGCATGTCATGTCACATGTTTCAACTTGTATCTGACGCTCCTGGACTATGTAGAAGAAGCTGACCTGCGCCAGTTGCTATCTCAGAAAGGCCGCAAGAAAGTTTTTCCAGCTTTACTTGACACGAATGTTGTAAACGCTGATTTCTTTGATCGGCGCAACGAGAATCGATCTAAGTTTGACGTTGTCGTTGGAAATCCGCCCTGGAAGGCCATTGATGCTAACCAAGACAAAGTGGCTGACCGATACCTAAAGATTCATTTCGCAGAGCAACCCATCGGAGAGCGGCAACTAGCAGAGTTATTCGTTTGGCGATATTTAACTACGTTTCTTAGCAAAAATGGTGTTGCCGGACTATTGATGCCGAGCAAATCATTCTACAACCCAGCATCTCGAGCATTTCGTACTGCTTTGGCGAGAGCGAGCACACTAATAGGTGTCGCGGACTTTTCTAATCTCCGGCATGTAATGTTTGAACGCGCGGTGCATCCTACGATGGCGCTTTTCTTTAGGAAAAAGGATCCCGCCACAGACGATTCGGTGTGGCACTTTTCTCCTATACGAGCAGAGCAACCAGGCGCCGTAGCTCGTTCTAATGACAAGACGCGGATGTGGACTCTTTTCATTGACGAGGCCGCGGTTCAAGTCACCCCATATTCGGCAATCGAAAGGGAGCCAGACATCTGGTCTCGCCTTGCTTGGCAAAAACCTATTGACAGGCTATTAATGAATTATTTTTGCGACTTGGCGGCGCATCGCTATTCAAACTTAGAAACCTGCGCTAGGAAATTAGATATCTCGATAGCCCGCGGAGGAAACTCCTCTGATACAGGAGTGCCAGATAAATATATTCTGACTGCAAGACCCAGTGATGATACCTACTTCCTTCATCATCTAAAGCTGAAGTCGGTAACACGGTCTCTTTTCCCCGCGTCGTCATCAAGTATTGTGCCGCTACCACAAATCATATCGAGACGAGCGAGAGGAACCTACAAGCAAAAATTCCAAGGACCTCTTATTTTGTTGCCCCGCTCGCTTGCTGACGTCTATTACGTTGACGCCGACATAGCCTATAACAGCTCTTTTATTGGCTTGAGTACGAAAACAAGCTCCAGCCACGAGTTTTTGGAAGCGCTGAGCAAATACTTGAGTTCAAAAGTTGCCAAATATTTCCTTATCCTTCGTTCAACTCGCTTCCTGGTCGACAGACCGAATATTGAGCCAATGATACTTGGGCAATTGCCCATCCCCTTTGCAGAGGACGGGGTTTTGCAACAACAGTTAATTGCAGCAGATAGGTCTCAGGTAGATCAGATTGTATTTGACGCTTTGAAACTCACCCCTGAGTACCGTCTCGCAGTTGATGAATTTTTGAAATTGCGTTCTCAATTTGCGGATGGTCGAATACCCGACGAAGCCACACGCCAAGTCACGTCTGCCGAATTGCATGAATACTCCAAGTTTCTCAGTTCAGATTTGGATCGGTGGTTGGGCCGAGAAGCTAGCTATACCATCCGGATAATTGAAGCTCGGAATCGAGGTGTATGTTTGGTCAAGGCCGCCTACAGAGATGCGGGGGGCGGACGCAGAAATGACATTGCTGCGGATGCCGATTTAGAAGCCTGGCTTGATCAACATATCCGAAATGGTTTGAGCTCACTCAGCAATAGCAGTGCTGTAATTCGGGATCAAAGTAGTGCGTCGATTTACCTCGTAAAGCCGCTTGAATTTATGCACTGGACGGTGGAGCGCGCCTTTGCCGACAGCCAGAAGATGGTTCGCGCTGTTATGGCGGGAGCTGCGGCTTAGCTTATGACGGAAGGGATTCCGGCACAAAACGAAGAAGCTTTCCTGAAGACGCTTATTAGTCGTGGGTTAGCACCCGATGAAGCGCAACTCTGGTTGCAGCTTTGTACTATTTCCATAAGATATATCCATGGTGCCGAGGGGTTGTTGAAAGACGGTTGGCAAGAATTTCTGGCAAAAATAGAAGCTCAGAGAGTCGCGGCCAAAGATAAAGCAAAGAGGACGACTAGGAAGAGAGCTCCCAAGGGAGTAGCAAAAGCTCGTTTGCCAGAAGAAACAGATATTACTGTCGAGCTATACCACCACATGGATGTCGTTAGGGGAAGAAGTGAGCTGACTGATGGGTTGAGACAAATCGAGCCAAAATGTGACGATCCCATTCCGGCTCCGACCAGAACCGGAAAATATTCTCGGAAGCCTGATCTCACTTTTATTCATATGGCGACGCGTGAGAAAGTTGTTTTTGAAGCAAAGCGGTTGCTAGATGGATCGTCTATACAGGCATATAGGGGGTTAGAAGGTATGGGCTGCTTCAGCTCTACTGATAGTCCCTATTCGACTGGTCCAATTGTCGGAATGTTGGGCTATGTTTTAGAAGATAACGTTATCAATTGGCATACGAAGCTCAAAGACAGTGGAATCGTTTTTGCTGCAATATTTGGTCCGGTGACTCTGCCCGTGTCGGTTCCATACTCGTGGTACGACAGAACCGCGCTAAAGCTAAACGAGGCAGCGATGTTTCATTACTTGGCCGACTTTACCCCGTCGTCTGCAAAGAGCTGATAGAAGCGTACTTTGCAGCGATAAGCAGCAATAAGGGAAAAGGAATCAGGTCCTGACTTAATACAATAACGGCGACGCAGGATTTCTCATGCAGGGGTGTATTTCTTTTCAAATAGCCGCTGCTTCTTCTTATCAATTGTCCAAGCTTCCATCTCTCTTTGCCGCTCTTCTAGATCTGCTAGATGAATCCAATAGTCACGCGGATGAGCCTTGTTAGGTGACTTGATCAGGTCTTCAAGCATCGCTGAAAGCTTGTCTAATGCCGATTTCTTCTTGTACAGGTCAATGACTGTTATCGCTTCTATTTCCGCCGTAGCATCCGCGTTTATATCTGTATTGTCGGAATTCAATGCTGAAACCCACTGACCATGAGCTAATTTATTGCGAATTAAACTAGGGTCGAAAATATAGTCGTTAATTAATTGCTCTAGTTTCTTTTTGACGTTAGGAATGTGATTGCTTCGTTGACTTGCTACGCGTGCTAAAGCTAAGTCAGAGGCTTTTAGCCACCCTTCTTTGATGCCTTTAGCGTTTATGCGTCTCTTAATTTGAGATATTGAATTCAAATCCAAGCCATTTGGCGTGTGGATTATTTTTGAGAAGAGAGATTCAGCAAGTCCGCAGTAGATAAGAGCGAGAAGCTTTGATTGAATTACGATTCCATTCTCATCATTTTTGGCTATCAATACATTTAACTGACGATTAATATGTGTCCATGTTTTTTCTAGTTGCCTGACATTTCTAGTTTGTGCTTTGAAAACTTCAACCCTTTGAGGGTCGCTCATATCTTTCTTAAAGATATTCAAAGCACATTACTCCCTCAATGTACTTCACCCGCCCGGAATCGAACCGGGATCACCGAGTTACCGGTGGTCTTAGCCTAGTTAAACGACAGGTCAACAATAGTATTGCACCAAATCGCGATAGGAGACAGACCACGATTAATTCGGCGGTGGCGCGGCCGCTCCGCGCCAGCGTTCGGCGGGGGCCTTTATATAGTGAGTGAACAGGTAGGGCCACGAAAGGAAAGGAAATAGAGGACAAACCCCAATTGTTAGCCTAGCACGTAGTATTCAAGGGAGATAACCAATGAGTAGATCATTTCTATGCACACTGGTATTTGTTGGGATTATGGCGCTAAAACAAGCGACAGCGGGCGATATTGAAAAAACTGACGGAGGTGGCGCGTCCCTAGCGTCTTTCTGCAACCAAGCTAATCACGATAAAGACAACTACGAGTGGGGGAGTTGCATAGCCTACGTAACAGGTGTGACAAATGGCTTTGATCAAGCCATTATCACCCTCGCAAATGCTAGCGGCGGTAAGGCTTTAAAACCCGAAGATGCCAAAGCATACAAAGAGAGCGCCGAACTTCTATATCATGTTAGCTGCAGACCTATTGGTTCTACACCAGAACAAACGGCGTTGGTCGTCGCCAAGTACCTGGCTGACAACCCGCAGGACCTTCACCTGAACTCGAGCGTTCTTATCATGAGCGCAATCGCGCAAGCATGGCCGTGCTCAGGCAAAGAATAGGAGACAGACCACGATTAATTCGGCGGCGCGGCAGGGCCCAGGTTTTGAGTTACAAAGGCATCTATGGATTCCACGAGAGATGCGCCTTTGGGTCCTCTCCGAAACCGGCAGCCATTAATACGTCTCGCCAGTCAATTTGTGCCTCGCGCACGGTCTGCCTAAGTTTGGTTAAGTCTCCACCTGAAAGCTTAAGTACGGCTAGGTGGATTCTTTCGTTGCCAGCGACGTCACCAGGCACGGAAAATGGGAGAGTGTCTCCACACTCGGCACGCAGGTATTCCTCAACTTCCGCAACGTAGGCGGGTTGGAATAACTTTCTAATCCGAGACTTTGTGCCTTCGCTTAGCTCAGTCATTTTTGTCTCTCAAATATTCGGAAGTCGTGGCGGCGGCGGAGCCGTACCGGGGTCTGGAGCCGGGGGCAGATCGGGAGTCGGCGGCGCAGTTCCAAGATCCGGAGGAGGAAATGCCGTGCGGTTCATGGCTAATACTCCGTGAACATCAGTACTTCGGAATAACGGATGAATGTCTGCCCGGCGTGGTCGGTGCCGCAATCTAGCAGGTAGTAGCTAACCTTTTCAGATTCAATCTTGAAGGTGTAGGTGCGGTCTTCAGGGAGAAGGTCGCCGTTCTTGATCGCGTCAAGCATTCCTTCGTCACCGGTTTGCCGACGACATTGCAGGGTCGCGATGTACTCGCCGGGACGTAGCCATAAGGCGGTCGTGGTCGATGATGGTTTGAAGGGCGAACTACCGTCGTCTTTCTTGCCTATCTCTTGTATCTGGACGGCGGGGCTAGAATCAGGAAGGGTCGCGATCTTCAATTGCACGTACATATTGAAAGCAGGAGGCGTATCTCTTATGGGCGCACAGCCATATAGGGCGGCAATTCCAGCCACCAATAGATAGACGAGCGGATATCCCCTCATAGACATTCCCTGTAATCCCTGTCCTGTTTCCCGTCTCAAGTATAAGCGCACTCTTGCCCACCTGAAGGGGCTATAGAATCCCCGGTTTTATCGCTAGGATTAGGCTGTCTTAGCGCGCCAGGGATTTGGGAAAGGGGTACACGGAATCTCATGGAAATCGTATTGCAGACCAATAAGGAAAACCCAAGTCTTGTGTTCCAGAACGTGACCCGGTTTCGTGACTCATCTGGATATGCAGTAGACCTGTCCATCGCTTCGGGTGCCTTTTCGGCGATTTATCCGTTCTATTTCGAAGAGTATCCTCTGACTGAATTCATCTCCTCACTATCTGCTATGGATGAGACCCTGTCGGGGAAGGCGACGCTTAAGCCCATGTGGGAGAAACAATTCATAGAGTTCATCGCGGGTAATAGCGGGCATGTCACCGTACGAGGCGAGCTGCTGGAGCACGGCGCATTTACGCAGAAACTGGCTTTCGGATTCAAAACCGACCAGACCTGCCTGGGACCCTTCATAAGGGCATTGAAGTCTATGCAAACCATGGACCCGGAATGATCGCGGTGGCGCTGGGGCTATAGAATCCCCAGTTTTATCGCTAGGATTAGGCTGTCTTAGCGCGCTCTCTTGGAAATTTGGGAAAGGGGTACACGTGAATCGTCATTTGGGTTTTTGCGCACTGACTATTGCGCTTAGCGCGACCGGTTGTACGTCTACGCCTTCCATGCCAGTGGCGCGGGCTCCGATCGGGGCCAGCTGCGCGATAGCGGAGTGGGTGCCCATATGTGACGCAGACATCCGGAAGCGCTTTCCCGAGATATTACCGTCGGACAAGATTCTGGATAAGGATTTCGATGATTCAGCCGAGCCTGTCACGGCCACGGTGACCTATACACCAGAGATCACCGGTCCGCACACCGTGAAGGCGAAAGTGCTGATCTGTTCCGAGTACGGCGAAGGACAGGATTTCGACTGTCACTTGACCCGGCCGGTGGGCTATTACGACACCGACCCAAACCTCTATTTACGGATCTCCAAGCAGGTAAGTACCGATTTTGCTCAACAGGTTATCCATCTATGGTCACAAGGCAAAGTGACCGTTGAGCGAAGCGACTGGCTGCTCTCTTTGCGGCTAACGGACGTTCGGAACTTCATATTGGACTACCACCTGCACGGCGTGTACGTGCTGATGATGATTTCCAGCGGGTGCAATGGTCCGATATATATCAGAATCGAAGGGCAAGCCGATTCAGAACAACTTCGGGTGACTAGGCCTCCTGAGGTTATGTGCATCTGAGCAAGAAATAGCGGTGGGAAAAAGAGGCGGTTCAGACTTACACTCGGATGAGACTGTCTTAGCGCGCGCTTCTGGGGAATTTGGGGAAAGGGATGCAAGTGAATCTTAAGAATTTTCTGGGGCTACTAACCTTACTAGGGTTGGCTACTGTTGCTATGGCTGCAGACCAACCAGCTTCCAACGGACCTGACGAGTTAGTGTTCAAGGCGCCCGACCATCTCTTGCCTTTGGATGGAGGCGGTATTGGTTTGTATCAGGGATATCTAGATTTCCTGAAAGCCGTCACCCCCAGATCGGACAACCCGCAGTCTTCCGTATATATCTGGCCATCCTTCAAGCCCGCAATTTTCATGGCGATTTATCAGACAGGTGATGAGAAGAGTTATTACCTTCTGTACGCTTTGGCTACTAAGCCAAATCCCACAGTATCGACAATGCCCGTACCAGATGCCTTTGCTAAGGCGGTATCTGAGAAGCTTGAAAAAATTATAAGGGCGAGTACGCACTACCCAAGTGCAAATCAGGTGTATATCGAATGTACTGATGGGACGAGCTATATATTCGAGAGTTATAACTTATATGGCGCGGCAGGTTGTCCTGCCGCAGGTGTCTCACTGCAATTGGAGCACGTGGCGAACGATCTTGTCGATTTAGCTGAATTGAGGCTGGCATCACAGCCAGAGCAGAAAGCGAAGATGGAAAAGATCCTGTCGGAGCTCGATGCGACGAGTTACTAGAATTGGTCGTGTTGTATATATGAGTAAGGAAGGGAAGTGAAGGATCAACAAGAGAGCGAGCTTCACCTCACAAAGATGAACCTGACTTGGGCGAATCTTAAGCTATGGTTCATCCAGCATCATGTCTACATCGAAGTGAGTCTGCTACTCACGATGCTGCTTTGGGCAGGGGTGGAATATTTCTATCACCCTAACGCGACTCTACCTGTCCCCGCAGATGGCAAGCTGGCTTGGGGTACCGCGGCCTCCTCATTTCAAGTCATCCAGCAGGGGACGACCCTCACGCTTACGCGGTATCGTGGCGGCGCGCAGGTCTATCTCATGTTGTTCATGTTCTACCTCTGCGTCTACACGACATTGGAGATGTTCGCTGTCGCCATCGGCAGGGATGACAAGCCGCCTATCCATCAGCGCATTATCTCCAAGAGAGGGAATTGGCTATCAATGCTGGGCTCCGTGCTGGTTAACCTCTTCCTGGTATTTGTTCTCGCGGTTCTTTGGTTGGGACTATTTTATCCGGAGTTCCGGGCGGTGACCTACACCGAGGTAATCACCATTTCACCTGCGGATGATCTGATCAGTTGGGATGGTGAGCCATTTCTGAATATAAGCCAGGTGGGCTATTTCTACGGAGAGCGGCATGGCGGCCGCATAAAGACATACGAGTGGGGCGTGTACCTCATGGATGGGCAGACCGTCGTATTCAACGATGATTCGACTATCACCTCAGATATCTACGATGAGGACCGGAATTCTTCTCTAGTTGTGTTTTTGAACAATTATTTGGGCAAGACGCAACCCGGCAATCCAATGTAAATCGGACAAAATCTGAGTCCAAACCGGCCTAGTCCGAGGACGGAGCACACGCCTTCCGGCCCGCGATATCCGCAGTGAGCTGCATGAACCGCATGTAATCGGGATCGCCCCACGCTTTGTGGACCCGCTTGGGCGGGTCGGTGAGGGTGGCATCCACGAGGATCGTCCCCTTGCCGTCCAGCATCGCGTAGCGCCTTGCGGTATACCGCAGCGTGGCGCAATCCAGGCGCATCTCCACCCATTCCTCCATCACCCCGTAGCGGCCGTGATGCTGCGGCTCGTCATAGATGAGCTTGCCCCACACGTCGAACTGGTCAGCCTGGGAGCTGTCCGCTAATCCCAGCGGCTCGCTCAGGGCCACATAGAGCTTGCGGGCGGGGTCCTTCAGGACGTGGGGAGCCTTCTCCCATACCCCCAAGCCGGAGATGTCCGGCTCCGCCGCGGACGCGCCAAGGCCCGTCACGGCCATCCCCACTGCCAGCAGATAGATGAGCGGATACGTCTTCATAGAGCCGGCCCTTTGGATACAGTCCACCTATATAGACGGTGGGGCACAACCAAAGGTTTAAACCGACAAACGGAAGGGAAGTGCCCGCCGGTCAGCCTAGATTCACCGCCGTCGAGATGCCCTGGATCAGCGCCATGAGGCCGCCGACGATGAACCCGCGCTGCATGGCCTGGGCCACGGTGCGCCTGAGGTCAGGCTTGCCGGAAGCGTCGCCGGACAGCAGGCGCGTGGTGTAGCTGCGCACGCCGCCCTTCGTCGCCCCGGCCATGCCGAGGAGGATGAGGTGGAGCAGCAGGCTGCTCAGCGCCGCGACGATCAGGGTCAGGAAGAGGATCATCAATATGAGCATGATCACGCCCCAGAACCCGGGGCCGGGCCCGCCGAAGCCGCCGCCCGCGAAGGCCACGATGGGGGTCGCCGCGCCGAGCACGCCGGCGGAGGCGTCGGACCATGCGGCGGGCAGCATGGTGACGCCCGCCGCGCCGGTCACGTAGCCGACCGCGATGCCGATCGCCCCGGTGAGCGCCACCTGGCCGAAGAAGTGCGCGTCAAGTTCCGGTGCCGCGACGCGCCGGTTGAAGAGCGCGGAGACGAAAGACTCCACACCCGCGGCGGTCTTGACCGTGGATCTCAGGACCGCGACGGCGACCCCGGCACAGAGGCCGAAGAACACGCTTTGGGCGACGTTCGCCGCCAGTCCGGGCAGGGTGTCCCAGGCCGCGTCGCTCATCAGGAAACCGGTCGCGGCCAGCAGTATGCGCAGGGCGCTGATGAACCCCCACAGCCCCAAGCCGAACACGCCAAGGCCGATGAAGCCCATGAACCCGCCGGAGGCGGGCGTCGAACTCGAACCTGAATTGCTGGGATGGACGACAGTCATGGGCTGGACTCCGTTCCAGGGCACCTAGATCTGAAGACGCATCATTCCCCCGCCCCAAGTATAGGCAGCTTTTGCCCTCCCAGAGGGCTTACAAACCCTCCGGCTTTATCGCTAGGATGAGGCTGTCTTGACGCGCTCTCTCGGAAATTTGGGAAAGGGGTACACGTGAAATCCAGGGCTTTAAGTGCGGCGTTGGTCGTGATGGCATCTCTTGCGTCGATTTGCGTTGATGCCGCTGCTGAGACTCCTCCGGACATCAAGACGCGTCCGTCTGACGATGGCGGCTATGTACTCACGCTAACGAGTGCCGCTATCACCAATGTGCCTGCCGCGCAGGCAGCGCTGGTCCCGGCAGCGCAGAAGGCCTGCGCCGGCAAGATCCCCCAGTTTGGGCACTACAGGTTCAAGTCGACAGAGCCTGTGAGCGCCGATGGTAAGGGTGACAGAGCGAAGACCAGTTTCGCGATAGACCAGGACATCACATGCGCAGACTCACCCGCACAGGTGGTGCAGCCGGCGCCTACTGACCCGAATTGGCGGCCGAGTCAGGCGGACCTCCAGGCAGTCACCGATACCATAAGGAAGTATTTCATCGCGAAAGACCGCGGGGACGTCGCCACCACCTACGCCCTGTTGGATGGCGGGATGGGTCTCTCCGTCGAGGAGTGGAAAAGCACTTCTCAGGAGTTCACCGCCCAGACGGGGGCGGCGATAAGCCATAAGGTCGTGAAGCTCACCTGGTACAAGGATCCGCAGAACGCACCCGCACCTGGCGTCTATGCAGCCGCAGATTTTGTGGATCAGTATGAGAAAGCCACTGACTGCGGCTATCTGTCACTGCACCAGAGATCCGATGGTTCGTTCCGGGTGATCCATGAGCAAGACGGATTCATGCCGAATCACTCCGATATGACTCCCGCCCAACTGGCCGATTTGAAGGCAAAGCTCGGCTGCGTAAGCGATGAGCCGGCACCGTTGCCTGAGACGAAAGCCGACGCCGTCGGCTATCCAGACGTGGATACGGCCCGCAAGGCACTATTGGCGAGGAAAGATGCCCAGTCACACACTGACAACGGCTGGCTGGTGGTCTATTTGCCGTCTGAATATACGCTCTGGTCGTTCTCGCCACCCAGCGACCCCTCTTACCCCGCGGCGGTTAAACGAGTCGTTACCAAGGGCGCGAACAACAATACGATGATCTCGATGAGTGTCTTGTGCCAGGCCTCGAAGCAGGCCTGCGACAACCTTGTCAGGCAGTTTCAGGAGCTCAACGAGCAGATTAAAGCTTCTCTGAACCATCAATAGAATATGGCGCGCTCTCTCTGAAAATTTTGGAAAGGGGTACACGTGATCTGCAGAAGTCCGAGGGTGCAAACTTTCATGGCAGGGCATTCATAGATCATGTGGGAATACATCGGACTTGCAGCTGGGGTACTAGTTGTTACCCTAATTGCTTTCATGAGATTGAACTCTGGAAAGTTCCTTTTTGCCATCGATGCTGTCCTCATGTTCCTGGGCATGGCGGTCATGGTCGGTATTACAGTCGAAGACTTTCTTGGCACAGTAGCAGGGTGGAGTGCTGCGGCCACGTATCTGGCAATTGTTGCTTCCGTGATATTCGTGTCTATAAGGAGCAAGCAAGAAGAGGATCGGAAGAGAGCCTGGAAGTCTTGGGTGAAAGGTGGGCGCTACGATTAGGGCACTGCTGGGTCGACTTTTCCCGGTCTGCTGCTACCTTTAATCCATAGGGCTGAAGGGAGCGGAAAACCATGCGTACAAGTGGGTGGTGGGTATTCGCCGGCCTTGCCTTGCTCGGAGCCGTTCCCGGTCCCGCACAGGCCGATGTCTCCTGGACCGGCCCGGGCCGGTACGTGGAATCCACGGAGACGGGGTTCGACTCGTCCCTGGTCTCCGGCCCCTATGCGGACAAGGGCCAGTGCGAGTCCGCCAGGCCCGCCGACACCGATGACTACAGCTGCGACTGCGAATACGAGAGCACGGATCCAGACGCAGCAAGCCCGCCCCGGATCTAGGCGAGCGGACTACTTGCAGGGATAGAGCGCGTGCAGGGCAGCTTCGATGCCTTCCACGTCTTGCCTTTGGAAACCCCCGGCTTATCACTACTATTGGCAGGCAAGCAAAGCAGGGATCGCGGATGGATCTTCGAGAGTACGACTACATCATGCGCCGGCCTGATACCCTCCCTCGGAGCAGCCTTGTCTCCGTCAAAAGGGTGCTCGTGAGGCTTGGCTCCAGCAATGCTGCGTTGATCGATAAGGTCCTGGCGACGGGGTATCTTGAGCCTCCCCCAGGCTACAAATGGCATGGTTGCTACAAGATCAATCTGACGCGGCGAGAGATCCAGGCTGTCATAGATGACCTGGTGAAGGCCCGGGACATGGGGGTTACAGGTGTAGCACCTGGCGATAAAGACGCTCTGCAGTATCTCGGGCAGTACATCAAATATGGCTACAGGCTCCTTGAGGAAGTGCCCGAATCCTATGAGGACTATAAGGCGAGGCAAGCCTATTACGACCTGAGGGATATCTCTTACGAAGCGTTTCTGAACCTGGTCTTTGACCATCCGGTTGCCCCCAAAGGCAACACGCGTGAGCAATGGTTCTGGAAAGTCGGAATCGACTTTTGGATTGATTGGGATAAGGCACATATAGTGCGCCGGTATACCGAACTTTTCTCGCGGTCCGATGGCCTGCTTGCGCGCTATTCAAAAGACAAGCTGGAGCAAGGATTCTGGTTCATGATGAGCGGCTCTTTGGACTTCAGCGTAGAGAAACTTCTCAATGATGATGAATTGGCGATAGAGTTTAAGGAAGAACTGATCGAGTCTATGTACTTTTTGTATGAGAAGCTTTTTTTCGAAGAGCCTTTAGACACATCCAGCGACATGTGGTGGGATAACTTTTGTCATCCGTACTGTGTGCCCGGAGTAAAGGACCCAATCAACAACGAGGAACACCGGCGGCTGCAGGACACGCTGTTCCGTACGCTCAAGCGAGTACTCGCGTTGGATTCCGAGATATGCGAATGGGCTGCCTTGCATGGACTAGGCCACTTGATGCATCCGGATACTGAAAGGGTAATAAAGGATTTCATAAAGAAGCATCCGGAGTTGACCGAAAAGCAAATCGACTACTGCAATAACTGCATCATGGGCGACATCATGTAGAGGGAATATTAATAATCGAAAAGGGGTCGGAGCCCTTTTTGACTAGGGGCGCTTTTTGCCCATCTGAAGCGACTACAGAATCTCCGGTTTTATCGCTAGGATTAGGCTGTCTTAGCGCGCTCTCTCTGAAATTTGGAAAAGTATTTCCGCAGTCATGAGAACACTCCAACTGCCTTATTCCGCCAAGGCGCGTATCTGGATCGGGGATTTGCCGCGCGCGGGGTATCCGGCCAGGGATACGCTCCGACGCACCTATGCCGCATTAGGAAGCGCCAATGGCACAAAGGCCGTCGGCGCCGTCGAAGTCATCAGGGCTGTTGGCCGGCCTTCCAGTTATGGCTTACTTGGCGGTGAACTGGTACTGGATGCATCCAGTGACTTTAGAGTCACCGTGCACACGGCTATGCCTCATGGGTCCTCTTATGCCGACACCATTGCAGCCGGTCCAGAACATGTTCGTGTGGGATTGCTGGAGGAATATGCAGAGGGCGTCTTTGAAGGTGTGGAACTGGCAAAGAACCATGTTAGTTTTGATTTTGCCGGTGAACTGACGGTGAATCGGGCAGCGCACAGCGATGTTGAATCCTCGCAGATCATGTTCAAGCATCTGTCGCTGGTCCTCATGAAGATGCTTTGTATGCAAGAGCAGAGTCCTTCGGGTGACGATCTGCTCGACCTATTTTGGGATAAGTTCGGGGAGTTCGACTGAGCCCTCGGTAATACAATCATGAGGCTATATGGGTTTAGATGAATTCAGGGCTGAAATGAACGCGTATCGGCAAGATGCCGTTGCATACGCCGAATCCCAGAAGGAGATGCAGCTGGTCTCGGAGAGACTTGGGCGGCTGTACAAAAAGTTCGATGCCGATGAACGCTTGATGGCCGACCAGATAGTGGGCGAATGGATTCTCTCCGATGATGAGAGCATTCGTTTTGACGCCATGGACCTCATAGAAGATTTCAAGATCGTCTCTGCTACATCAGCCTTAAGCCTTCTAGCTGACCGCCTGACTACAAGCAAATCACCTGGCGCGCCCTTTGAACGAAAGAAGATTGAAAGAATCTTGCTGGAACTGGAGAAATAGCAGGGGGGGGGTAGACCACGGTTTCCGGCACCATGCAATCCCCTCCCTTGTCACAAAAGATTCATACAAGTAGCCCCCCGAAAGGGGGGACTATCTAAGTCCACGCCAGCATCTCAGCATACGGTTTAAAAAAGGCGGGCGGTGGGTTCAGTGCGCGGCGCTGGCCTCGATGAACCGCAGCTTGCCCGGGTGGTCCAGGCGGTAGAAATGCCTGAGCTCCGGCAGGAGCGCGGGACTCACATCCGGGAAGCGGCGCATGAGGCTGTGGCAGTAGCGGGCGGCGCTGCGCCCCGCGTCCCGGTAGCGGCGGTGCAGGTCCGGGTCGAGGGCGGGATCGGGCCGCATCAGCTCGAAGAGCCGGTGATGCAGCGCGCGGGAGGAGGCGGGGGTGCTCTGGGCAAGCGCCAGCAGCGCCGTCACCACGAACTTGTCCACTTCCGCCTGCAGCTCCAGTTCCACCGGACGCACGCCGCGGTCGTGCTGGGCCTTGAAGGTGAGGTAGGTGAAGTGGCTCACGCCTTCCAGCACCGCCCAGAAGTCCTGCAGCTCCGCCCGCTGCAGCGATTCCAGGGGACGGGCGGCTTCGAGCCGCTGTAAGAGACCGGGTTCCAGGTAGAGCGAGAGCCGCAAGCCCTCCTCTTCCTCCTCCACCAGGAGCTTCTCTTCCACCGCGCGGAAATCCTCGCCCTCCAGCTCCCGCGCCACCGCCTCGTCGGTGAGCAGGAAGTCGTCCACCCGGAATGGGGTCTCCAGCGCGTACAGCCGGCTCAGGTAATCCTGCAGGGAGGAGACGGTGGCGGCCCCGGGCGCCATGTGCCGTGCGTCAGTGCGTGAAGCGGGTGCGGGCGGCTTCCGCGGGCTCGAGCCCGAGCGCGCGCAGCCGCTCGGCGGCGCGGGAGCTGCCGCTCTTCAGCCACTGCTCGTAGAGGCGCAGGAGGTCGCGCTCGTCCTCGGGGCGGGCCTGGCGGGCCATCTCGTTCAGCACGTCCACGAACTGGCGGAACTTGGCGGTGAGCTCGCCGAACACCTCCGCGAGCGCGCGGCCGCGCATGTCCGTCGCCGGCAGGTCGCTCAGCATGCTGTAGGCAGTCTCGCCCATCTCGCTGTAGTAGCCCATGTCCACCGGCCGCCGGTGCACGTACTCCGAGAAGAAGCCGGCGATGAAGAGCGCGAGATCCCCGAGCCGCCGCAGCATCTGTTGCCGCTCCTCCAGCGAGGGCGCCTCCACCGCGTCGGCCATGATGCTGGCGAGCGGGCGCAGCTTGTACCCCGAGCCTTCCACGTATTCGTAGAAGCGGTCGGAGCGCGCGAAGCCGGTGAGCAGCTGCACCACGTAGTGCTCGGTGGGCGCCGCGGCTTCCACCTTGCGCTGCTGCCTGGCCTCGGCGAAGGACTGGCGGAACCAGTCTTCGAGACTCTCGACTGCGATGACGTGAGCCATGACGGACCTCCGTCTGATTCGATTGATCTTGTTTTTATCCTAGCGCATGGCCGCGCCGATGCAAGATGCTGCATCACAAGGAAAGGAAGGGGACGATCCTGCTGACAACGCAAGTGGCATGTGCCGCGTTGACCGAGCGCTTCGCGGACGAAACACCTTGCCCGCCAGGGGATTACCGCGCGGTGTTGTGAGCGGAGTCCGCGAAATGGCTGCAGGAGCGGGTGATATACTGAGGAATTCCCCGCCCCGACTGCCGTGACACCGACGCTGAGTTGAGAGGTAGCGCCGTGAGCAACGAAGAAGTACCCGAGACCCGGGGCGTCAAAGCCGAATTGCTCGCGACGGTGGACCTCGGTCCCGAGATCGAAGGCATGGCGGGGTATCAGCTACGCATGCGCAGGTTCACCCTGGAGCCCGGCGCCGTGTTCGGGCCTCTGCACGATCACAAGGGCAGGCCGGGCACCGTCTTCATCCTGCAAGGCACCATCACCGACCACCGGGACGGGAAAGCCACGGAGTATGGTCCGGGCGCGGGCTGGCCCGAGGACCGCAACACCCTGCACTGGCTGGAGAACCGGGGCACGGTCCCGGTGGTGGAGATCTCGGTGGATATCGTCCGCAAGGGCTGATGCCCTTCGGCTAGAGTGTCTTCACGTCCTGCACCTTCAGGGTGACGGGAGAAGCCCCGGGATCGCTCGTGGCTTCGCCCTGCACCGACACCGCCGCGCCGGGCTTGAGGCCCGCGAGCTGGGCAGCGCTGAGGCCCGACAGCAGGTATTCCTCCTTGGAGCCGTCGGTCAGCACCAGCTTGTCGCCGCGCTGCGCCACGGTGCCCTGCACCGTGAGCACGATCTTCTCCGGCGTGAGGCCGCCGCGCAGCACCACGTCGTGGATGTCCGCGAGGGTGGTGGGGCTGTTCGGCGCGAAGTCGATGTAGGCCACGCCCTGCTCGATGCTCACGTTCACCTTGGCCACCCCCGCGAGCTTGCCCAGGTTCTTCTCCATGCCGTAGGCGCAGGGGGCGCAGTCCATGCCGAAGATGGTCTGCTCCACCTTCACCAGGCCGTCCGCCTGGACGGCGGAGCTTGAGGCCAGGAGCAGGACCGCGAGAGAGGCCGTTTTCAGGTTAGCACGCATGATTCGATCTCCGTTCAAAACCAATAGGTGAAGACAGCCTTGGCCCGGTAGCGGTCCTCAGGCTGGTTGCCGTTCAGGCTCTGGCTCACCGGGAAGAGCACGCCTGCCTCGATCCCCCAGGCGCCGTAGAGCCCGAGCAGCGAAGGGCCGGCGAGCAGCTTGTGGCCGCCGCTGTTCGGATCGGCGTTGCCCGCGAGCTCGTTCTTCCGGGTGGATTCACCCAGCGCCTCGAAGAGCACCCGCCAATCCGAAGCTGGCGCGTCGCGCCGGAAGTAGTCCGGCCGCCATGCCCATACGGCGGTGACGTAATAGAGATCGCCGAGCCGGCCGCCGCCCTTGGGCAGGTAATGCTGCAGGCCGCCGCCCAGCCACCAGTAGGTGGAGCGGGAGGCATAACCCGTGACCGCGCCGAGCGCGATCCCCTGGCCGGCGCTCAGTCCTTCGGTGTCCGTGCCGCGCCCGTCCCACACGCTGAGGAGCAGCGAGCTCTCGCGCCGCGCGCCGAGCCCCGTGGCCTTGCGCTGGAAGCGCCACAAGAGCGAGCCCTCCAGGTCCTTGCCGCCGCCCAGCATGCCTTGCATGGCGCGCGTGCCGGTGGCGGGCGTGTTGCCTTGGGCGAGCGGGAAGGCGAAGGAAGCTTGCAGATCCTGGGTGATGCCATAGCCCACGAGCTCGCGGAAGCTCACGGTCGAGTCCGCGTCGTTGGACATGCTCAGGGCCGCCGTGTCGCTGCTCCACTGGCCCTGCGTCAGGGTCGGCGTCGCCAGCGCGAAGGCGGGACCATGGCCATCCGCCAGGGCCGCGCCGGGATGGACGGCGAATAGCACCGCCGCCGCGAGGAGGGGAAGAAGGTCGTTCGTTCTCATGTTCAGACTCCCAAGGCCATGCGCAGCGGCAGCCAGAGGTAGGCCATGAAGAAGCCCAGGGCGTACACCGCCACTGCCACCCACAGCACGATGCGGTTCAGCCGGTCCGCCCGCTGGCAGAGGTGCGCCAGCTCCGGATCCGTGGGGCAGCTGCGGCCGGGCCGGTAGATGAGCCAGCCCGTGAGCGCGAGATAGATCGCCGCGCCGGCGAATATCCACACCTTGTGGCGGCTCAGGGCCACCAGCCACGGGAAGCTGTGGGTGAGATAGGCGACGCTCGCGCCGAACCCCAGGCTCACCAGCAGGATCGGCAGGGCGCAACAGATGAGCGTGCTGCCCGAGAACAGCAGGGTGGCGACGCTCAAGACGGAATCCAAAGGCCGGGCGCGTAAAGACATGGCACTCCTCACAACCGCTAAGGAAGAAGACGGACGGCGGTCAGGAGCGGGTCAGATCTGGAACGTGCAGAAGCGGATGTTGAGGCTTGTGACAGGTGGACGGTCAGAAACGGGCCCGGAATGCACTGGCGCGGTGGCGCGCGGCGCGTCGGCAGGGATGGCAGGCAGGGACGCGAGAGCGGGAGCCACGGCCTTGGCGAAGACCGGTGCCGACACCACGGCGGCCTGCATGGAAGCGGCGCAGTTCGCGGCAGCGGGACCGTGGGACGCGTCAGATCCGCAGGGGTAGGGGCAGTCCGGGCAATGGGCGTGTGTTGCGGCCTGGGCTGGGCTCGCCATGCAGGCCTGCGCAGGCAACATCCAAGCCGCCGCCAGGGCCAGGAGCAGGCCGGCGGCGAGGAGGCGTCTGTGTCTGCGGAACATCGCTGTCATGGTTACCCGTGGCTGCCTGGACCGTAGCCCGTTCGGGCTGCCCATGCAAGCCAAGACCGGTGGACGGCGGGTTTTATTGCATCCCGCCGCCGCGCTCGTATCAGTACGCTTCCGGTCCCATGTAGAGCGTGTAGAACTCCGTCTCCTCACGCTCCATCTGCCGGCTGAACTCCTCGCACACCCGTTCGACCTCGATCAGGAAGTCGTACATGCTGTCGTTGTCGACGGGCTTGTCCAGATAGCTGTCCAGGAATTTCTTGACGGTGCGTTCGATGCGCGCGCCGTTGGCTTGCATCTCGCGCACCAGCTCCTCGCTGCCCTCGCCCCACAGGTGCTGGCTGAGATAGGGCATGAGCTGGCTGTTCTCGCGCATGAGGTGCGTGGTGAGGTCCGCCTTGAACTGCGCCAGGGCCTCGGTGGCCTCGGCGTAGTAGCACTGCTCGGCGGCGCTGCTGGCCTTGACGAGCAGCATCACCAGCTCACGGTGCTGGTGGGTGAGTGCGGTGATAAGGGTCGGGTCGTAGGGGATGCCGCGCTGGCGCGTGGCGGTCCTGGGCGCTTCCCGATCCTTGGGTCGCTTGCCTAAGAGTGTGAGTAACATGGAAACCTCGACGTCCTTGTATCCCTCTTTCGTCTCCTGTGATCTTGCTTGCCGAACCCCGTGCCTCAAGTATGGCAGGAAATCCCCACCTGGGACTATCGGCGCCGTCCGGGGCCCAAACCCCGCGCCGGGCGCGGGTTTCCGGCGTGCCAGATTCCGCCCATCGCCGGCCTATCTGGCCGTTGCCGCGCGACGGCAGCCCGCGTAAAAGATGCCACCGGTTACGCGCTGGGAGGCGCGATGGCAGACGGCAATATCATTCCGCTCGAACTGGAACTCCTGGGTGCATGGGACATCGCTGATGCGACCGTGCTGTTGCAGCTCGCGTTCAACATGCCGAGACCCTATGGCGACGACTTGAAGCGCCACCTGGCGATGGATCCCGCGAGCTGGTGGCTGGGCCCGGCCGGGGACAGGTGCGGCGCGCCAAGCCGGAAGACTGCGCGGCGATCTCTGCCCTGGACGCACAGATGACCGGCGCCGACCGAGGCCGGCTCATGCGCTGCCTGCTGGAGGAGTTTCTGGACCGCAGCTTCGTCTCGACGGACGGGCAAGGCCGCATCACGGGCTACATCTTCGCCCAATCCCGGCGCATCGGTCCCTGGCTCGCGATGCAGCCGGCGGATGCCGAGGCCTTGTTGGCCGAAGTCCTGGCTCTCCCGTTCGCATCGCCTCCCGAGCTCATCGCTCCGCAGTCCAACGCCGCGGCGCGTCCCATGCTGGAGCGTCACGGCTTCCTCTATAGGAGGAGCACGCGGCACATGCGGCGGGGCGGGGAGGGGCTGTTATCCCGGCGCGCCTCCATCTATGGTTACGCCAGTTTCGCCCTGGGCTGAGGCCGGCACGCTTACATTACAAAGCCGCGGTTTTACAGCGGGCGCCGATTGAGTAACTCGTGCGCCAGGCGGTTAATCTGGACTTCGGCAGATATGGACATCGTTTACAGCCCATGGCTTCTTTCCGTGCGTTCTGGGAGCGCTGCAAGAGACACCCCCTGGCGAAGATCGGGCCGGGGCTGATCACCGGCGCGGCGGACGACGATCCGAGCGGCATCGCCACCTATTCCCAGGCGGGCGCCCGCTACGGCCTGGACATGCTCTGGACCATACCGCTGGCCTTCCCCATGGTCGCGGCGGTCCAGTCCATGTGCGGGCGCATCGGCCGGGTCACGGGCAAGGGCCTTGCGGCCAACATGAAGGACACGTTCCCGCCGCTGGTGCTGAAGTCCATGGTTGGGCTGCTGCTCGTCGCCAACACGCTCAACATCGGTTCCGACCTCGCGGCGATGGGCGACGTGGCGGGCCTCGTCACCGGCTTCAACCGCCACCTCATGACGCTGTTCTTCATCGGCGTCACGCTCACGTTGCAGCTGCTCGTGCCCTATCACCGCTACGTCTCGTACCTGAAGTGGCTCACCCTCTCGCTGCTCGCCTACATCGCGGTGCTGTTCTTCGTGGACGTGCCCTGGGGCCAGGTGATCTCCCACACCCTGTGGCCCAGGTTCAGGTTCGATTCCAAGGCGGCCGACGTGATCATCGGCGTCTTCGGCACCACCATCAGCCCCTACCTCTTCTTCTGGCAGACCTCGGAGGAAGTGGAGGACATGCGCACGCCGCCCCGCGCGGCCCCCCTGCTGCGGAACCCGGGCGCGGCGTCCAAGGAGCTCAAGCGCATCCGCATGGACACCTGGCGCGGCATGTTCGTGGCCAACATCACGGCTTACTTCATCATCCTGGCCACTGCCATCACCCTGCACATGACTGGCGTCACTGACATAGACACGGCCACCCAGGCGGCGGGGGCGCTGAAGCCGGCTGCCGGCACCTATGCCTACTGGCTGTTCGCCGCCGGCATCATCGGCACCGGCCTCATGGGCGTGCCGGTGCTGGCCGCATCCGGCGCCTACGCGCTCTGCGAGACCGTGGGCTGGAAGTGCAGCCTGGAGCACAAGCCGCGCGAGGCGCGCGGGTTCTACGGCATCATCACGGCCAGCGTGTTCGCGGGGCTGGCCCTGCAGTTCGTGCACATCAGCCCCATGAAGGCGCTGTTCTGGAGCGCCGTCATCAACGGCGTCGTCTCGGTGCCGCTGCTGGCCATCGTCGTATTGCTGGCGTCGAAGAAGTCGGTGATGGGGAAGTTCACCGCGAAGCGCTGGGTCACCGTCATCGGCTGGATCGCCACCACCGTCATGGGTGCGGCGGCCGTCTGGATGTTCATCCCCTAGGAAGCGGATCCGGAGGCTGCGATATCCGCCGAAGCGTCACCACTCGCGATGACGGGCTTCGGCGATATCGTTTCGGGGGGGGCAGGTCAGCTGCAGGGAGCCATCCCGGTCGAAGCACCCGGTGCCGGCGTGGCCGGAGTGCGCGGCGCGCGCATCGAGGTCGAGGCGCCCGGAACACGCATCGAAGTCGAGTTGCCCGGTGCATGGCTCATGCCCGGCGGACAGTGGGTGGTACCGCTCGGCGGCATGGTCGAGGGCATGGTGCTGTTGGGATAGGCCGGGTTGCTGGTCGGAGTGCTGCTCGGACTGCTGCTCGGACTGCTGCTCGGCGAGCTGCTGGTGGGTTGTGCGTTCGCGGCGAGCGCGGCGGCACCCAGGAGCATCCCACATAGCGTTGCGGACAATTTCATGGTTCCTCCTTGTCGGTTTTCGGCGGGTGAACCGGCAAGTTAGAGGTTTGCGCGCACCCAATCCGTGCGCCATGCCGCACTTCGGGTCGGCTTCAAGACCCCTTGTCATGCATCGGGAGATCAGACCATCGCGGCGCAGAGGTAACGCTTTCTCCGCGCGATCAGACTAGCGGGCGAGCAGCGTCCTGAGGTCTCCGTAAGAGAGCACGTCCTCGGCGTTGCCATAGGTACCCTGTTCCAGCAGTTCCCGCACGCCGCGGCGCACCGCGGCGAAGGCGGCCTGGGTGAAGAGCGGCCCCACGCTCACGCGCGCCACGCCGAGTTCGCCGAGTTCCGCGACGCTCGGCGCGCCGGGCATCGCCATGATGTTGAGCGGACCCCTGATGCCGGACACCAGCGCCGCGATGGTCTCCCGGTCGATGACGCCGGGCACGAACACGCAGTCCGCGCCGGCGGAGAGGTACGCCGCCGCGCGGCGCAGCGTCTCCGCGAGCCAGGTCTTGGGGTCGCCTACTTCGAACATGAAGACGTCGATGCGCGCGTTGATGAAGAGCTCGCAGCCGGCGGCCTGCGCCGCTTCCCGGGCCGCCCCGATGCGGCTAGCTTGTTCCTGCGGTTCGAGCAACTTCTGCCCTTCGCGCCCGGGTGAGTCCTCGAGGTTGATGCCGGCGACGCCGAGGCCGCAGATCGTGCGCGCCGTCTCGGCCACCGCGCGAGGCGTCCCGCCGCCGTAGCCGCCTTCGATGTCCGCCGTCACCGGCACGGCGACCCGGCGCACGATGCGGCCGATGACGGCGAGCATCTCGTCCCGCGTGAGCTTCTCGCCGTCGAGCAGGCCGTGGCTCCAGGAGACGCCGGCACTGGTGGTGGCGATGGCCTTGGCGCCGGCCTGCTCCAATAGCCGCGCGGAACCCGCGTCCCAGGCGTTGGGCAGCACCAGGGGGCGCTCGCCGTGGAGGCGGCGGAACTCGGTGATCTTCGCTTGCTGGTCCATGGCTCGTCTCGCAACGGTGGGCTGGAGCGCATTAAGCCATACCGCGCCGCGGGGGCGCTATCAGGATCCTGTGGATGGGGGGTCGTGTACTGGGCTGTGGAGGGGGCTAAAATCCGGCATCAGAACTACAACGTACCGGCAAAAGGGGTATCCATGAAGCGCCATATCTGGCTCTTGGGCAGTCTGTCCGCTTTACTGGCCATGGGCTGCAGCCACGGGCCGCCCAAGCCCCGCCACCCGCTGATCCCCGATGGCAGCACCGTGGCGGTGATCATGTTCCGCGACTGCGTCATCCAGGACCAGGAAGATTGCGACGGATCCGGGAACACCGCAGGCTCCATCTTCGCCTCCAAGCTCAACGATTCGGACTTCATCCACGCGGTGCCGCTGTCGCGCCCGGTGGGTCCCAAGGAAGAGCTGAACGATGACGCGGCGGTGGCCCTGGCCAAGGCCAAGGGCTATGCGTATGTGCTGAACGGAGAGGTGGCGGACTACTACCGGGTCGCGCCGATGACTTTCCGGGAAGAGCGGGCCGCGGCCAACATCCGCGTGCTGAGCACCGCGGACGGGAAGATCGTGTACTTCCACGACGACAACGACACCGCCAACGACATGAGCTCCCCTCAGTCCATCCTGGAAGACATCGCGGAGGATGTCCGGGACGATCTGTCGGACGATTGAGCGGTGATCCGCCGCGGGAGGGCCGAGCCTTCCCGCGGCGGAGCTTCGATTTAGACCGGGTAGACCTGGTCGTCCACGATCTTCACGCGCTGGCCGACGCGCAGGTCAGCCACGTCGCCCTTCTGGTTCACGTTGACCACCTGGCCGTCCTTCAGCTTCACGGCGATCTTGTACATCTGGTCGCCGCCGCGGTTGCCGACCTTGGTGCCGATCACCGCGCCGCCGACCGCGCCGGCCACGGTGGCCGCCGTCTGGCCGCGCCCGCCGCCGAACTGGTGACCCGCGACCGCGCCGATGGCGCCGCCGATGAGCGTGCCCACGTTAACGCCGCTCTGGGTCTCGGTGGTCTCGTTGATGGACTTCACCACGCCGTATTCAGCATTGGTGTCGGTCGTCGAAGCCACCGACCGGCCGGTGGTGCTCGTGTCGCTGGCGCAGCCGGTGAGGGACATGGAAGCAGAGAACAGGGCGAGGAAGAGTACGGATAGGATCTTTTTCATGTTTGGCATCTCCTGAAACTGAGTCTTGCAGCATAGGAGAGCCGCGCGGCCCTTTCAGTGCACTGGCGCACAAGCGCGGCCACGGGTCACGGTGTTTCGCGTGGACTGCGCGACACGACGTTGTTGGAATCGTGATCGAGCTAGGGAGATGACGGTAGAGATCGGCGTGAAGACGTCAAATCCTGTTTGCGGCTCGCGCCTGTTCACCGCACCTGGATGATGAGCTTCCCGCGGGCGTGGCCTTCTTCTATATGACGGATCGCGTCCGGCACCTGGCTCAGCCCATAGCGCCTGTCTATCACGGGCGTGAGCCTGCCCGCGGCGAGCAGCCCCTGAAGGAACGTGAGATCCGCGGCATCGAAGCGCGTCGTCACGAGCTTGCTCCGCTTGCCGCCGAGGGAGAGCAGCGGCCCCAGCAGCATGAGCTGGAGTATCAGGCGGCCGCTGCCGCCGGTGCAGACGAACCTGCCGCGGGGCGCGAGCACGCCCCGGTAATCAGCGAGGGGGCGATACGCGTTGGCGCCGTACACGAAGTCGTAGCGCGCCGCTCCGAGGGCGAAATCCTCGTGCGTGTAATCCAGGACCTCGTCCGCGCCGAGTGCCCGGGCTTGCTCCACGTTGCGGGGGCTGCATACGGCGGTCACGCGCGCGCCCAGCGCCTTCGCTATCTGTATGGCGAGGCTGCCCACGCCGCCGGAGGCGCCGTCTATCAGCACGCTCTGGCCGGGCTGTAGCCCGCCCTCCTTGCGCAATGCCTGCAGCGCGGTGATGGAGGCGAGCGGGACCGCCGCGGCGGTCTCGAAAGAGGTCCCCGCCGGGATGATCGCGAGCCGCTCTTCCCCGGCACAGGCGCGTTCGGCGAAGCCGCCCCGGCCGATGCCGCCGAACACCCGGTCGCCCGGCTTGAAGCGGGTGACGTCCTTGCCCACCGACTCCACCACGCCCGCCACATCGCATCCCGGTACGATGCGGCGCTTGGGTCTCATCAGCCCGCCCAGCAGGAGACGGACGGGGAAGGGGCTGCCGCGCATGAAATGCCAATCCACCGGGTTCACGGAGGCCGCATGCACCCTCACCAGCACCTGGATGTCTCCAGGCTCGGGCTGCGGAAGCTCCCCATACTCCAGGACTTCCGGCGGCCCGTATTCGGTGAAGGAGATGGCTTTCACGGCCGTGCTCGGCTCCCGGTGCCGCGGTGGGGTGGACGCTCCATCATAGTCGAGTGGCCGGCATATCCTCGGGCCTGTCTTCATCTTCCTCTCACCACGAGAAGCACCGCAACGGAACGCTCGATCCGCGGAATCATTCCGCCTGGTGCTGGTCTATAGGCAGCATCCCTTTCCATCAGGAGGCTCCTCCATGCACCGCATATCCATCGCTTCGCTCGCATTCGTCGCCGCTTTTGCCGCATCCGTCGCGGTGGCGGCGGATTCCGTCCCTGCCTACGTGACGTCCGCCCTCGCAGCGCCGGACCGCAAGGCCGACGCGGCCGATGACGCCCACCGCCAGGTAGCCGCCATCATGGCCTTCGCCCAGGTGAAGCCGGGGCAGAAGGTCGCCGAGCTCATCCCCGGCGAGGGTTATTGGACCCGCATCTTCAGCGGCATCGTGGGCGCCCAGGGCCGCGTCTACACCGTCTGGCCGGACGGCTACCAGCAGTACGTGGAGAAGAGCTACGCCCACTGGCAGAAGCTTTCCGCGACCCAGTACAAGAACGTAAGCCTCATCCGCGGCGCTGCCGGAGACCTCAAGCTGCCGGAGCAGGTGGACCTGGTGTTCACCAACCAGAACTACCACGACTACCACGATCCGTTCATGGGCCCGGTGGACATGAAGGCCTTCGACAAGAAGGTGTTCGATGCCCTCAAGCCCGGCGGCTACTTCGTGATTGTGGACAACGTGGCGCCGGCAGGCTCGGGGTTCGCGGACACGGATACCACGCACCGCATCGATCCTGAGGCGGTGAAGAAGGAAGTGGAATCGGCGGGCTTCGTGTTCGACGGCGCGAGCGATGCGCTCAAGAACCCGGACGACGACCACAAGCAGGTCTCATATCAGCCGCCCATGGCCGGCAAGAACGATCAGTTCATCTTCAGGTTCAAGAAGCCGGCGAAATGAACTGAGTCTAAGCGGCAGCCCCGCGCGGGCGGGGCTGCCGTCCCTTCAGGATCGGGGGGCTTCACATAAGCCGCGCCGCGGCGTGATGGAGTGCGACACAATATCCGCCGCCGCTTGCTAGGATATCCCTATCCGCGTTTTTGCGGATGTGGCATGGACGCCAGGCAAGCGGGGTGGCAGTGAAAATCGGCATCCTCTCCGACCTCTATCTAGACGAATACGGCGCGCCCTCGGTCCCCCGCGATCAGCCTGACGTGCTCGTCCTCGCCGGCGACATCGGCGAAGGCTTCAAGGGTCTGACCTGGGCGAGCATCGCCTATCAGTGCCCCATCATCTACGTTGTGGGCAACTACTCCTACCGCGGCTGCAACCTCGACACCTTCGACCAGGAGCTGCATTCGCGGGCCTGGGGGACGAACGTGCACGTGCTGCAGAACGAGAGCCTGGTGGTGCGCGGCGTGCGGTTCATCGGCACCACCCTGTGGAGCGACTTCGAGCTGTTCGGCGATGCGGACACGGCGAAGACGCTGGCCCAGGAAGGTTGCGTGGACTACTACCGCATCAGCAAGGGCGGCGGCGAGCCGATCACCCCGGCAGACACCGCGGGACGGCACCGCGAAGCGGTGCGTTACCTGGAGGAGGTCGCCACCCAGTCCTTCGATGACGGCAGCACCGTGATCGTCACTCACCATGCGCCTTCCATGAAGTCCGTGCCGCCGCGCTATCGCGACGACCATATCGCCGCCTGCTATGCCTCCCACCTGGACAAGCTCGTGGAGCGCGTCGATGCGCGCTTCTGGGTGCATGGCAGCCAGCATGACGCCGTGGACTACATGCTCGGCGGCACGCGCGTGCTGGCGAACCCGCGGGGCCATCCCAAGGAGGACGCCGCGCGCGAGATCGGTCCGTTCAGGCCCGAGTATCGCCTGGAGATCTAGGCGACCGGCGCCAGTCGAGCAGCACCAGCGTCAGCGCCCCGCCGCTCAGCAGCAGGATGATGAGCGTCATGGGCGTCATGAACAGGCACAGCGCGCCCACCGCGGAGAGAAACAGGGCCGCGGTCCAGCCGCGGTAACCCCGGCGTCTTCCCCGCAGCGTGAACCCACCGGCACAGAACGCCACCGCCCACAGCGCGAGGCCCAGCGGGACCGTCGCCAGCCCGCGCGCGGCTCCAGGGGAAGTGACGTAGAAGATGAGCGAGACCGCGAGCAGCATGAGCAGCGCGCCGGCCAGCCACAATAAGGTGGAGGCGATGGCGATGTGGCGCGGCGCTGGCTTGTCCATCCCGGTGTCTCTCCAGTGTCGCGGCCGAGCATGAGCCCCACACGGGCCGTCCCGCAACCCCAGGCCCCCAGCGACGTGCGGCCCCGGGGGCCTTGCTGGTGGGCTGCCCGGCTTGGGTCTATATTCCCATACTGGACCGGGGCGATAGGGAACTTCGCATGGGACGGCACCTCCGCATCCTGCACTTGGAGGATGACAAGGCACACGCGGAGCTTATCCGGCGCGCCATCGGCAAGCTCCCGTTGCCCTGCGAGGTGAGCGTCGCCGGCTCCCGCCGCGACTACCTCGCGGCGCTCGACGCGGGCCCGCCGGCTCTCATACTCTCCGACAGCCAAGGCTATGACCTTGATGGCCTGGAGGCGTTGCGCCTCGCACGCGCGCGCTATCCCGCCGTGCCTTTCCTGTTCGTGTGCAGCGGCTTCGACGATCCCGCCGCCCTCATGGCCGCGGGCGCGACGGACTGCCTGCTGAAGGCGGACCTGGACCAGGTCGCCGCGAAGGTCGGGACCCTGCTGGAGCGGGACGCCGCCGGCGCGGCACTGGATTTCAAGCGCCTGTTCGAGGCCTCACCGGACATCCTCTTGGTGCTGCTGCCGGACAGCCCGCGCTACACCATCGTCGGCGCCACGCGCGCGCGCCTCGACGCCACCCACACCGGGGATGAGCAGTACGGCCGCGGCCTGTTCGAGATTTTCCCGGACAACCCCGACGACCCGGGCGCCAGCGGCACCGGCAACCTGCGCGCCTCGCTGGAGCGGGTGCTGGTGACCCGCGCGGCGGACACCATGGCGGTGCAGAAGTACGACATCCGCGACGAGAACGGGCACTTCGTCTCGAAGTACTGGAGCCCGAAGAACATCCCGGTGCTCTCGGACGCCGGCGAGATCCTCTACATCCTGCACCGGGTGGAGGACGTCACCGAGTTGGTGCAGGCCACCGAGGCCGGCGAGGAGATGCGTGGCCGCACCCGGGAGATGGAGCGGGAGGTGGTGAGACGCAGCCAGGAGCTGGCGGCCGCCAACCTCGAGCTGCGCGCGGCCAACCTGAAGCTGGGCGAGCTCGATACGGCCAAGACCGTGTTCTTCAGCAACATCAGCCACGAGTTCCGCACGCCATTGACCCTGATGCTGGGCCCGCTGGAGGATGCGCTGGCCGAGCCGGCGGACGCGCTGCCGGCGCCGCAGCGGCACCGGCTGGAACTGATGCACCGCAACGCACTGCGCCTGTTCAAGCTGGTCAATGCGCTGCTGGACTTCTCGCGCCTGGAAGCCGGGCGCATGCGCGTGGCCTACGCGCCCCTGGACCTCGGCCAGCGCACCCGTGAGCTGGCGAGCGCGTTCCAGTCCGCCGCAGTCAAGTCCGGGCTCAGCCTGGAGCTGGACTGTCCCGGGATGGCGGAACCCGCCTGGGTGGATCCCGAGATGTGGGAGAAGATCGTCCTCAACCTCATCTCCAACGCCTTCAAGTTCACCTTCGAAGGCGGCATCCGCGTGCGGCTGCGGGACGCGGGCGACCGCTTCGAGCTGGAGGTGCGCGATACAGGCACAGGCATCCCGGAGCGGGACCTGCCCCACGTCTTCGAGCGCTTTCACCGGGTCGAAGGCGCGCGCTCGCGCAGCCACGAGGGCAGCGGCATCGGCCTCGCCCTGGTGCACGAGCTCGCCCGTCTGCACGGCGGCGCGGTCTCGGCGGCGAGCACGGCGGGCAAGGGCAGCGCCTTCACCGTGTCCATCCCCAAGGGCAAGGCGCATCTGCCGAAGGACGCGGTACAGGCGGCGCCCGACCAGCCCGGCACAGGCGCCGGCCGCGTCTCGGTTTATCTGGACGAGGTGAGCCAGTGGACCGCCGGCGAGCAGGCCGGCCAAGAAGCCGCCACCAGCGCCCCGAACCAGGGGCGCGTGCTGCTGGTGGACGACAACCCGGACATGCGCCGCTACATCAGAGAGCTCCTGGAGCCGCACTACCAGGTGCAGGTGGCGGAGGACGGCCAGGCCGCGCTGGAGCACGCGCTGGCTTCGCCGCCGGACCTGGTATTGAGCGACGTGATGATGCCGCGCCTCGACGGCTTCGGCCTGTTGCGAGGGCTGCGCGGCGCGCCCTCGACCCGGGACGTGCCGGTGATCCTGCTCTCGGCCCGCGCCGGCGAGCAGGATTCGGTGGAGGGCCTGGACGCGGGCGCGGACGACTACCTGGTGAAGCCCTTCGCGGCACGGGAACTCATGGCCCGGGTGCGCACCCACCTGGAGCACACGCGCCTGCGGCGGCAGTGGGCGCGCGAGCTGGAGCAGATCAACCGCGAGCTCGAAGCCTTCAGCGTCTCGGTGTCCCACGACTTGCGCGGGCCGATACGCAGCATCAGCGGCTTCACCAAGCTCCTGGAAGAGGACTACGCGGACAAGCTGGACGAGGCCGGGCGCAGCTACCTGCAGTACGTGATCCAGAGCACCGCCAGGATGTCCCAGCTCATCGACGACCTCCTGGACCTGTCGCGGGTCACCCGCGCGCCCATGCAGCGCGGCCGGATCGACCTCGGGCGACTGGCCCAGGGGGTGTTCCAGGAGCTGCGCAAGCGGGAACCGGAGCGCCGCTGCGTCACGGAGGTGGATGACGGGCTCGAGGCGGAGGGCGATGCGAAGCTGGCGGCCATCCTGCTGGAGAACCTCCTGGGCAACGCCTGGAAGTTCACCGCCAAGAAGCCGGATGCCCGCATCGAGATCGGCAGCGAGATGCAGGAGGGCGAACGGGTGTTCTTCGTGCGGGACAACGGCGCCGGCTTCGACATGGACCAGTCCAGCCGGCTGTTCGCGCCGTTCCAGCGGCTGCACAGCGAACAGGAGTTCGAGGGTACCGGCATCGGGCTCGCCACGGTGCAGCGCATCATCGCGCGCCACGGCGGGCGCATCTGGGTCGAGGCGGAAGAGGGCAGGGGCGCGGCGTTCTACTTCACGCTCGGCGGGCACCCCTAGCTGGAACGGGCTCAGCCCATGTCGAACAGCAGGAACTCGGTGCCGTCCACTGCGGCGCTGACGGCGACCTCCCGCTCACCCTGTAGGGCAGCGCCGTCGCCGGCGGCGAGGCGCTGCCCGTTGAGCGTGAGCGCGCCGCGGGCCACCTGCAGCCATTGGCTGCGGCCGGGGGCCGGCGCGTGCCGCACGCCGTCGCCCTCGTCGAGCACGCAAGCGTAGAGGTCTGCGTCCAAGTGCACGGTGACGGAGCCCTCGCGCCCGTCCCGGGACGCGATGAGCCTCAATCGCCCGCGCTTGTCCGCGTCTTCGAAGCGCTTCTGCTCGTAGCCGGGCTGGATGCCGCGCCGTTCCGGGATGAGCCAGATCTGCAGGAAGTGCACAGGCTCGCTCTTGGAGTGGTTGAACTCGCTGTGCTGGATGCCGGTGCCGGCGGACATGCGCTGCACGTCGCCGGGGCGTATCACCGAGCCGGTGCCGATGCTGTCCTTGTGCTCCAGGGCACCCTCCAGCACGTAGGAGATGATCTCCATGTCCGCATGGCCGTGGGTGCCGAAGCCCTGGGCAGGCTGCACCTTGTCCTCGTTGATGACCCGCAGCGGGCCGAAGCCCATGTGGCGCGGGTCCATGTACTGGCCGAAGGAGAAGGTGTGGCGGCTGTCGAGCCAGCCGAAGTCGGCTTTGCCGCGCTCGGCGGCGGGACGCAGGGTGATCATGCCTCCAGTATAAGCCGCTTCCGCCGTATCCCGCCCCGCCATCAATCGGAGCCCGGTTGTGCCAGCCTATAGCCGGACGGTACATCCGTCCTGAAGAGGGAAGGTTCAAGCGGCGCATCCAGCGTCAGCTTGATGTCCTGGGTGTAGTGCGGACCCCTGACGCCCTCCACGTTGACGGCATGGGGAACGCCGCCCCCGTCCGCCCAAAGCACCACGTTCACGCCACCGAGCGACAGCGACCAGCCGCGCACCGGCACGCCGTCCAGGGTGCGGGTTTCCGCCAGCAGGGTGGCATGGCCCTTGAACTCCTGCACCTGCTGCAGCCAGTCCAGAGAGTCGGATGCCTGCGCCTGCGCCTTCGCCTGGTCCGGCGCGATGCCCGTGAGCCGCATGGCCGTATGGTTCGCGTGCTGTAACACCAGCACCGTCTGCCCGCCGGCGTTGTAGACCACGCTGGTGGTATCGCCCACGTCCGTGTGCACGTCGCCGTCGTGGTCCGCCCAGATGCGGATGGTAGGCATGGGCATGCCACCCATGCGCTGCTTCAGCGTCATGGACATGGTGTGGAAATCCCGCAGGTGGCGCTGCACGTCGGCGAAAGCCTCGCCCTGCCCGTGGAACAGGAGCGGCAGGAACAGTCCCAGCGCCAGCACCGCGACGATAGCCAGGGCGGCGGAAGCGAAGAGCAACCGGAAGCCGGGGCGCGTCATGCGGCCGGCCCGCCGGGACGCCAGCAGGCGGTCCAGCCTCTCCTGCGCGGCGTCGGCAGCGATGGGCTGCGCCACCCGCTCGCGCAGCGCTTGGACGTGATCCTCGAGTCCTGGGGAAAGACGGATGTCGGATGCGTTCATGTATGGGTCTCCGGAAGCGTGTCGAAGAGGCGGCTGAGCCGGGACTCAAGCGTGCGCGTCGCCCGGTGCAGGCAGACCGCCACATGGTTGGTGCTGATCCCGGTGAGGGCCGCGATTTGGGCAACGTCCAGGCCCTGGATGCAGCGTAGCGTGAAGCATGCCGCTTCCCGAGGCCGCAGCCGGGCGATCTCCCGCCGCAGCCGCTCGGCTTTCTCGAGCTGCATGACCTCATCCTCGGCGCTGGCTGCGCTGAGCGGTTCGGCTACACGCCATAGTGGCTCCAGCCGCCGCCACCGGTTGCGGCGGCGCAGCCGGTCGATGGCGATGCGCGTCGCGAGCACCGTGAGGTATGCCGGCCAGGACTTCACGGCGGCTGCGGGCCGTTCCAGCAGGCGCAGGAACACGTCCTGTTGCACATCCTCCGCCAGGGCGGCATCCCCCAGCATGCGGAAGGCTGTGCCGAACACGAGGCGGCCGTGCAGGCGAGCGAGTGTGGCCACGTCTTCGGGCGAGAGCCTGTCTTGGCCGTGGTGCTCTGTGGCCATCGGGGTCCTTCCTGGGTTGCCTATACTTGAAGACGCCCGGGGACCCCTAGACTTACAGGAAACTTCGGGCAGGCCCAAGCCGGCCAGTATAGGCCGGCCCGCCGAGCGCAAAGTATTCATCGGCGCTACGCTGAATGTCTCCGGCTTTCTTTGATGTCTCTCACGTCAGTTCGCGCTTCATCGCCCACCGTCGCCTGCATGTCCAGCACCAGTCCTGACCAGGTGAAGTCCCGTGCTCCGTAACCTTCTCCTGAGAATGGATCGTAGTACTCCCCCGGCGAGCACGGCCGTCACCAGGCCGCCTGCGAGCAGCCAGCCGGAGGCCGTGACCAGGCCCGTGTCGCCGGTGCTGCGGAACGCGAGGTCGCAGATGAATACTGCGATGAAGAAGCTGATGGGGAACTGCACCAGCATCGGGTGGATGGGATGTCCGGCGATGCTCGCGATGCTGCGGGGGTTGCGCTCTAAGTGGGTTGCCATGGCTGCCGTCTTCCTGGGAAAGATGGATCCATGCTCTTCCCGCCGCCACCCCGCGACAGTGAGGCCAATCACAGCGCGATGTGCCTGCGCCGCATTATGGAACGCGGCGAGATATCGCTTCGCCGCAGTTACTCCGTTTCCCGTCGCTTCGGCCAGGTCCAGGCGAACCAGACCACCCCGAGCGTCATCGCGATCTCGATCACGCCATAGTAGATGTAGAAGCGCCAGCCCCACATGGTGATGCAGATGATGACCGTGAACAGCACGCCGGCCACGAGGTTCAGCCAGCGGTTGAAGGCGGGCTTCAGCAGCAGTGAGAGCGCGATCATCAGCGCCGGGATGGACATCATGGCCGAGGTGCCGAGCAACACGCCCTGGGTGGTGGGACCGAGCGGGCCCATCTTGCCATCCAGCATGCTCTGCAGCATCCCCGGCACGTAGAGGCCGAAGTAATCCGCGTAGATATAGCAGAACATCACCGCGGTCCACAGGCCCGCGAGCTTGAGCTTCACATTCACCGGCGTGTCTTGCAGCGTCTTCCCGTCCATCCCATACCCCTTTTGTCGTGGATCAGGCCGCCGCCGGCCGCGGGCTCTGCTGCCTCGCCCCGAATATCAGCAGCCATAGCGTGATGGCGACCTCCCCGAGCTGGAACGGGAAGCTCCAGGTGTTGATGGCATCCACGCGATCCGGCAGGAACATGTTGGCGAAACTGAGGGCGATCCAGGTCGCGCCGTCCAGGATCAGCCACCAGCCCAGCACCCGCGGGAACCAGCGGGACTTGAGGATGAGGATCGCCATGGGGAAGAGCCAGACACCCCACAGCACCTCGGCCGAGACCACGGACTGGTAGTGCAGCCGGGTGAAGAAGTAGGAGAGGGCGTAGCGCTGGGCTTGCGTGAACACGTCGAGGTAATCGGCGCCGCGCACCAGCAGCAGGGCGGCAGCGTCGGTCACGGTGTTGAGCAGGTAGTGGGCCGCCGGCAGGATGCCTCCGGCGATGACCAGGAACTGCGCCTGCCAGCGGTCCACATCCTTGAACAGGCGATAGAAGGCCAGCGCCAGGCATACGATCACCACCGCGCCCCAGCTGTCCATGAAGATGCCGAGCTGGAACAGGGTCTGATGGGCCAGGATGTTGGCGGCGGTCGCGCCGGCATCCCCCGGCACGAACAGCTTGCTGGGGATGATGATGAGACGCAGCGGACCGATGAACACCAGCGCCAGGTACCAGAGGCCGGTGATGCGCGCGTTCTTGCTGAGCTCCGTCATGGCATTCCTCCTCTTGCCCTTCGCTTACTTGAGGCGGCCCTGGGCATCCTTGAGCTTGGCGATGAGGATGGGATCGGCGCGCTCGTTCAGGGAGCCGGCGGTGGCGTACTCGGCCTTCGCCTGGTCCTTGTGGCCCTGGGCTTCGTAGATGTTGCCGAGGCGGAAATGAGCCCACGCATGCGAAGGCTGGGTGTCCGGCAGGTCCGTGAGCGCGAGGTACTGCTTCAGGGACGCGATGCCCTCGTCGTAGTTCGCCTTGGCGATGCCGGCGGTCTTGCCGATCTGGTACCAGGCGGAATGATCGTTCGGGTCCTTGGCCTCAGCCTCATGGAAAGTCTTGAAGGCCTCGGGGTAGCGCTTGGCGCCCGCGTAGAACATGCCGAGCGCCATGAGGCTGTCGCTGGTCTTGTCCTGGGCGACGGCCTGCTGCAGGTAGCCCACTGCCTCATCGTCCTCGTCCTCGTGGCCCGCCTCGTTGGCGCGCACCCGCAGGGCCTGGATGGGGTCCAGTTTCTCGATGATCGCCTCCTGGTCATGGGCCTTGGAGGAACTGCCGCCCATGAGGCCGGGCACCATGATGTAGTACATGGCGAGGCTCACGTGGGCGTCCACGTCGTCCGGCTTGAGCTTGGCGGCTGACTCCCATTCGGCCTTGGCGGACTTCATGAGGCCCAGCATGGCGAACATGCCGGTGGAACCGTCGGCCATGCCCTGTTGGGTCTTGAAGCCATAGGCCCCGCCGAGGGCGCTGTGATAGAGGCCATTGTTGGGATCGAGAGCGACAGCGGTCTTGAAGGCGGCGATGGCGTCGTCCGCCTTGCCGAGCCCCAGGAGGGCCTGGCCATAGCGGTATTGGACCTCGGCGTCCTTGGCGTGGTCAGCCAGCAGCGGCTGGATCTGCGCCAGCGCCTTCTGGCAGTAACCGGCTTCCACGTCCTTGATGGCCTGCTCCGGCACTGTGCCCGCGGAGGCGGCCTGGGCCAGGATTCCCGCGACCAGGAGCGCTACAGTTTTGTAAGCCTGCTTCATACCCCAATCCCCGTCGTTATAATACTGTTCTATAACACTAAAACACCTGCTTGCATTTGGCAAGGGGTGCCTCGGGGATTTTTCAGGGCGCAGATACTAAGGCTTTATCGGCGCCGGGGACGGGTCATTACCTAATAGTAATCATCCCCAGGGCGTGACAATTTGACCCTCCGCTCACCATGGTTCAGGGACGAGTCATGCTCAAGACCGCGGAGCTTCCGGGCCGCAATGCGGCCATCGTGCGGGACCTGCTGCAGGCGGGCGAGATCCGTTCCAGCACCCGCCGCCACATCACCGCGACTGCCCGCCAGTGCTTCCTGCGCTGGGGCATCGAGGACACATCGCTCAGCGACGTGGCCCGCGCCGCCGGCCTGCCGCTGGCGGACCTTCGGGACCATTTCGACGACAAGCTCAACCTGCTGACGGCGGTATTCGACGAGTGCTGGGACGTGCTGAACGCACGGCTCGTGGACGTCGCCGCCACCTCCCTCAGCGCCCGCGACGCGCTGCTCTCCATGCTGGGAGTGGTGCTGCGCTCGATGGTGCGGGACCGAGATCTCGCGCAGATCATGCTGCTGGAGAGCCACCGGAAGGAGGCCGCATCCTCGCAGGGTTACCGTCAGTTCATCGGTTTCTGCGGCGAGCTCTCCGCGCGCGGGCGCGAGGACGGCAGCTTCATCAGCACCTGCCGGCCGGAGTCCATCGCCTCCCAGCTCATCCGCGCCGCCGAGAGCGTGATGCAGTACCGCCGGGCCGCGGCCCAAGGCGGGGAGCTTCCCCTGTCTCCCTCGGCGGAACTGGCTCTCGCCTTCGATATGTTGACCACCGGCCTCAGGGCCTAGGTGCGGCGCGGGGCCTGGCAGTCCGCTCAGGTGTTTGCCAGCGCCGGTTGCGGTGAATCCCCAATGGCGCCGGTAAAACCCTATTAAGACAATAGCGCCATGTTCCACGTATAGGGATTTCCCCGGAACAGGCCATGTTGGATTCTCCCACCCCCAAACCGGCGCAGATCCCGCTGTTCAGCCACGGCGCGGATGACATAAACCTCAGGCAGTCGGCGGTGCGCCGCCACATCCTCGAGGTCGCGAAGCAGCGCTTCGCGCGCCAGGGTTACGACGGTGTCACCTTCGCCACCATCGCCCGCGCCGCGGACGTGCCCTTCGCGCAAGTGCTGATGCACTTCGACGGCAAGCCGAGCCTCCTCGCCGCGGTGTTCGACGAGGGCTGGGCCACCATCAATCTGCGCTTCGCCGACATCGTGCTCACCTCGGTGACGGCCCGCGACGCGGTGCTGTCCATGCTGGTGGTCATGACCCACATCCTGGACCGGGACGAGGACCTGGCGCGCCTCCTGCTCCTCGAAAGCCGCCGCACCCACCCGGCCAACGGCCAGACCGTCTCCTCCAAGGGCTACCAGGACTTCGTGAAGCTGTGCGTGGACCTCGTCATGCGCGGCCAGAAGGACGGCAGCTTCAGGAACAACTGCCACCCCCGCGTGGCCGCTTCGCTGCTCATCGGCGCGGCGGAGAGCCTGTTGCGGGACCGGCTGATCGCAGACCAGGAGGGCGGGGCGCAGCCCTACTCCAAGGAGCAGATCGCCACGGTTTTCGAGGCGCTGGTGTCGTACCTGAAGCCTTGAAGCCCGGCGGGGAAATCCGCCGGGCAACCCAATCGTTGCACCCTCTTTGAGCGGCTCATTTGACAGATGTCAGAGTCGCTCTTTTTTTACCGGCCTGATGTCACCACCGCTTCACCGGTCTCCAGCTACAATCCCGGACCTTCAATCCACCTTTGGGAGGGGAAGAAGATGAAGACGAACCTCAGGATCTCCTTGCTCGCCATGGCGCTCGCTGCGCCGCTGGTGGCGTTCGCCGCCGCCTCCGGCGGCAAGGGCGCCACGCCGGCCTACGTGACCGCCGCCATCAACGACGCCGCCCGCAAGGACGATGCCGCCGATGACGCGCGCCGCAAGCTCGCCGAGGTGATGACCTTCGCCGAGGTGAAGCCGGGCCAGAAGGTGGCGGAACTGGTGCCGGGCCAGGGCTACTGGACCAAGGTGTTCAGCGGCATCGTGGGCCCCAGCGGCCAGGTCTACACCGTGTGGCCGAACGAGATGGACAAGTACTCGGCCGAGAGCTTCAAGAAGTGGCAGGACCTCGTCACCCGGGCGCCCTATACCAACGTCAAGCTGCTGCACCAGGCGGCTGCCAAGCTGGATCTGCCGGAGTCGGTGGACCTGGTGTTCACCGTGCAGAACTACCACGACTACCACGACAAGTTCATGGGCCCCGTGGACATGGCCTCGTTCAACAAGCAGGTGTTCAGCGCGCTGAAGCCGGGCGGCCTGTACGTGATCGTGGACCACGTGGCGCCGGCGGGCTCGGGCTTCGCGGACACGGACACCACGCACCGCGTGGATCCGGAAGCGGTTAAGAAGGAAGTCGAGGCGGCGGGCTTCAAGTTCGAGGGCGCGAGCGATGCGCTCAGGAACCCGGCCGACAAGCACGAGGTGGGCGTGTTCGACAAGTCGATCCGCGGCCACACGGACCAGTTCATCTACAAGTTCAGGAAGCCGGCCCACTGACGGGCCGCCAACCGTACCGGCGACATGCCTGCCGGCTGCTAGGTCAGCCGGCAGGCATGCCTCGGAACCCCCTAAACTGATCTCCCCATCGTCCAGGAACCCGGCGGGAGCCCGCCGGATCGAAGCCTTTCAATAAGTCTCGGGCGGCATGTAGAGCGTGTAGAAGGAGCCTTCCGCCCGCTCGACCCGCTCGCAGAACTCCTCGCTCACGCCGCTGATCTCGATGCCGAAGCGCATCGCGGTGCGCTCGGTCACCGGATAATTCAGATAGTGGTTCAGGAAGCTGTCCACCGCGCGCTCGATGTAGCTCGAGTTCGCGCGCATCTCCTTGAGCAGGTCCTTGGCGTCCGCGCCCTTGAGATGGCCGGAAAGGTAGTCCTGCAGCTCATCGTGCTCCTTCCTCAGGTGCACGACTAGCTCATCCTTGAACTGCTGCAGGGTACCCCGCACTTCTTCGTACCGGCCCTGTTGGGCGGCGCTATGGGCCTTCACCAGCAGCATCACGAGCTCGCGGTGCTGATGGGTGAGGGCCGCGACCAGGCTGGGATCATAGGGGACTTCCGGCGCCGCCTCGGCGGAGGGCGGCACGCCTTTCTTGGGCTGCTTGCGGAAGAAGGCGTTGAGCATGGATTCCCCGTCGTTCCTGACTGCGCTGCCGTGGTGGCCCAGGTGGTATTCCATGGGTCATAGCATCGCCAAGTGGCGGGGAAGGTTATGTAGGCGCCATCCTACTGGGCGTGTAATCCAGGCGCGGGACCGGGGGTAAGGCAGGTCCCGGCGGGCAGCCTGATTTTGGGAAGGAATTCCCTAATCCACGATGAACAGCTTCGCCCCTACGGGGGTGGAAGAACGGTGAGGTTCGGCGTCGTCCGCCACCTGGTAGCTCATGCCGGGCTTCAAGGTGAACTCGCGGCCGTCCTCGAGCCGGGTGTGCAGCTCGCCCTCCAGGCACAGGAGGATGTGGCCCTTCTTGCACCAGTGGTCGGAGACGTAGCCGGGGGTGTATTCCACCAGGCGCACGCGCAGGCTCCCGAACTGGCGGGTGCGCCAGTAGGCCTTGCCGCTTTCGGCGGGATGCTCGGTGCGCTCGATCTCGGACCAGTCGGTGGTGCCGAAGGGGATGCCGGACATCTGCATGGTTATATCTCCGCCTCGCCTTCCATGTAGAAGACCGCGCTGCCCTCGAGTTCGACCCGCTCACCCTTCAGCCGGCACAGCACCTCGCCGCCCCGGGACGAGGCCTGGAAGGCGCGGAACGCGGTCTTGCCCAGGCGTTTCGCCCAATAGGGCGCCAGCATGCAGTGGGCGGCGCCGGTGACCGGATCCTCGGGGATGCCCTTGGCGGGGGCGAAGTAGCGGCTGATGAAGTCGTAGCCGCCGTCGCCCGGCGCGGTGGCGATGATGCCGGGGCGGTCGATGCGCGCCACCGCCGCCATGTCCGGCGCGAGCTTGCGCAGCTCGGCGGCGCTCTCCAGCACCGCGAGGTAGTTGAAGGCGTTGACGTAGACCTCCGCGACCTTCGCGCCCAGGGCGCCGGTGAGGCCGGCAGGCCCGGCGGTGCGCTCGCAGGGCCGCGCCGGGAAATCCAGCACGTAGCCGCTGGCGCCGCGCGCCACCGTGAGCGGTCCGCTGGCGGAATGGAACACCACGCGCTGGCGGCCGGGCTCGAGCTTCTCCATCACCACCGCAGCGCTCGCGAGCGTGCCGTGGCCGCAGAGCGGTACCTCCACGTGGGGCGTGAACCAGCGCAGCCTGTAGTCGCCGCCCTGCGGCACCAGGAACGCGGTCTCGGAAAGGTTGTTCTCGGCGGCGATGGCCTGCAGCACCGAGTCGGCCGGGAAGGCCGCGAGTGGCATCACCGCAGCGGGGTTGCCCGCGAAGCGGCGGCTGGTGAAGGCGTCGACCTGGTAGATGGGCGTGCGCATGACGGCTCCCGTGTGGGGAGCGCAGATTCTACCCGCGACCGGCCGCGGGGTGTGCCGCTATTCCTTCTGCTGCAGCAAGCCTTCCAGCGCCTCCTTGTCCACATGCACCACGACCGCCACGAGGCGCTCGGGGTCGATGGGGGGCGCCGTCTTCGCGTCGCCGTCCGGGTCCGTGGCAGGCGTCTCGGGTACGGCATGGGTGATACGGCCTGCCCGGTGGCTGATGATGTGTTCCAGTCCGATCTTGGATTTCATGGCGTTCCCTCCCTGGAGGTGCATGCCAGCTATATCAGCGCGCCGCTTCATACGCATCGGGCAAGCACCTCAATGGATGCCTTAGACTTGGGGCCATGGATGCCTGCCCCAAATGCGCCTACGCCCGCCAGCCGAAGGACCTGGACCCTTATCTGGAGTGTCCGCGCTGCGGCATCGTGTTCGCGAAATACGCGAAGCACCATGCTGCGCCCGCGCCGGTGCCGGCTGAGGGGCCGGTGGAAGTGGCGGAGGAGGCGGAAGAGCTGCCCCTGACGTTCTGGCAAAGAGCGCACGACCGGCTGTTCGAGCTGCCGGAGAAGCCCGACCCGCTGGTGATGGCGGCCCAGGCGCTGGTGCTGGCGGTGATGGTGGCCTGGGGCATCAGGCTCATCACCTATAAGGTGATCACCGCCGAGATCATGTACTCCTTCCTGCACAACGTGGACCTGCCGATCCACGAGTTCGGCCACGTGCTGTTCCGGCCGCTGGGGGAGTGGATGATGTACCTGGGTGGCAGCCTGTTCCAATGCCTGCTGCCCGCTCTCATCGGCATGGTGTTCCTGTTCAGGCAGCGCAACCCCTTCGCTGCCGCGTTCTGCCTGTGGTGGACCGCGGAGAACGTGCTGGACGTGGCCCCCTACATCCGCGACGCGAAGCTGATGGCGATGCCGCTGGTGGGGGAATGGAACGACGAGGTGGCGGAGCTGCACGTGCTGCGCCACGACTGGCACAACATCCTGCTGAAGTTCAACGCGGTGGACGCGGCGCCGGTCCTGGGGTCCCTCGCGCATGCGCTGGGCGCGGGGCTGATGGCGCTGTCCTGGCTGTGGGGCGGCCTGTGGCTGTGGAAGGCCTGGCAGCAGCAGCGGGACGCGGCCTACTGATTCATTCCTGTCCCATGCGCGCGGCGGTCTCGAGGCTCAGCTTGTCGCGGTAGATGGTGGCGAGCGCCATGAGCTTGCCGCCCAGCAGGTAGCTCACGGCGCAGTCCAGCCTGGCGGGATCGCCGTCCACCCGGATCTCGTCCCACTTCTCGGCATGGCCCACGTAGTTGATGGCCACGTCGTAATGCTGGCTCCAGAAGAACGGCACCGCCGTGAAGCGCTCGCGGTAGCCCAGCATGTTGCGTGCCGCCGTCTCGCCCTGGCGCTGCGCCACCACCCAGTGCTCGACGCGGATGGGCGCGCCGCTATGCCGGTCCGGCCAGCGGGCGATGTCGCCGGCGGCGAAGATGCCGGGCTCGCTGGTCTCGAGGTACTCGTCCACCAGCACGCCCTTGTCCTGCCTGAGCCCGAGCTTGTCCGCGAGCGCGGTGACGGGCCTGACGCCCACGCCGATGACCACCAGGTCCGCGGCGAGCCTGGCGCCGCCGCTCAGGGTGGCTTCGTCCTTGCCGATGGCGGTGACGGTCTGGCCCAGGTTGAACACCACGCCCTTCTGCTCGTGCAGGCCCCGCACGAAGTCGCCGAGCTGCGGCCCCAGCACCCGCTCCAGCGGGCGCGCCTCCGGCCCCACCACCTGCACCTCGAGGCCGCGCGCGCGCAACGAGGCGGCGGCTTCCAGGCCGATGAAGCTCGCGCCGATGACGAGCGCGCGCTTGGCGCCGGCCTCGATGCCCCTGACGATGCCTTCGCTGTCGGCGAGGGTGCGCAGGTAATGCACATGGGACTGGTCGGCGCCCGGCGTCGGCAGTCTCACGGGCTCGGCGCCGGTGGCGAGCAGCAGCGCACCGAAGCTGTGCTGCTGGCCATCGGCGGTGCGCAGGGTCTTCGCCGCCGCGTCGATGGAGTCCACGCGGGCATGCATGAGCGTGATGTCGTGCTGCTTGAAATGCTTCTCGCCATGCACCGGCACCCAGGCGGCGGGCGCGGTGCCGGCGAGGAAATCCTTGGAGAGGTTAGGCCGGTCCGGCGGCAGGCCTGCCTCGGCGCTGATGAGGGTGACGGGGCCCTGGTAGCCCGAGAAACGCAGGGTGGTGGCGGCTGCCTCGCCCGCCGCGCCGCCGCCCACAATGACCACCGACTCCGGCGGCTTCGCGTCCGCGGGCCGCTTGCGCGCGCTCACGCTCACGGGCGGCAGCTTCTCGCCCACGAACAGCTTGCCGTCACGCTGTTCCACCTTCCAGCGCGGCAGCGGGTTCAGGGCCGGCGCCGCCAGTGCTTCACCGTTGCGCAGGCTGAAGCAGGCGTGATGCCAGGGACAGCGCACCGTGTCGCCCACCACCAGCCCCTTCGCGAGCGGCCCGTGGTAGTGGCTGCACTCGGCACCGATGGCTGAGTAGCCGTCGCCCAAGGCAGCGAGCAGCACCGCGTCCTTGTCCACGTGGCCGAGCAGGGGACTGCCGGGCTTCACCTCCGAAGCGGGCACGCCCTGGGTGAGGTCGGGACCGGAGGGCTTGGACTTGGCCATGATATGTCTCGCTTGTCGTGGGTTTCTGGCAAGGCACCCCAATCTTACTACCGCGTCATGACGGCGGCGCTTATGTAAATGGGAAGCGCGCGATGGGGGCGGACAGCGACGCGATTTGCGTGGCAGCGCACAGACGCGCCGCACACATCGCCGCAGTATCGGACCATGAACCCCGAATACCGCGAGACCACCATGGAACAAGTCAGCATCCATCCGCTGCAGGAAGACCAGTACCACGAAGCCTCGGGTACCGGCGCGCCCCTCGGCACTACGAGCGCCACCTCCTGGGGGGCGATCTTCGCCGGCGCCGCCGCAGCAGCCGGACTCTCACTGATACTGCTGTTCGTCGGCGCAGGCATCGGCCTTTCCTCCGTCTCCCCCTGGTCCCACAGCGGCGTGAGCGGCACCACCTTCGGCGTCTCGAGCATCCTCTGGATCACCTTCATGCAGCTCGCCGCCTCCGCGGTGGGCGGCTACCTCGCGGGCCGGCTGCGCACCAAGTGGACACGCGTTCACAGCCACGAGGTGTTCTTCCGCGACACGGCCCACGGCCTCTTGGCCTGGTGCGTGGCGACCCTCGCCACCGCCACGCTGCTCAGCTCCGCGGTGGGTACCATCGTGGATCGCGGCGTGCAGGCGGGTGCCACCGTCGCCGGCGGTGCCGCGACTGCGGCGGTGAGCGCCGCGGGCGCTGCGGCCACCAACAACGACAGGAGCGGCGGCAACGGCGGTCCGACCGGCTACTTCGTGGACCGCCTGTTCCGCAACACCGGCGCGCCGGGCGCGACCGCGGCACCGGCCAACGTCAGCGACTCCGAGGCCGCGGCGGAGGCGACGCGCATCTTCGCGAGCTCCGTGGGCGACGTCGGCATGACCGCGGACGACACCCATTACCTGGGCCAGCTGGTGGCCCAGCGCACCGGCCTCTCACAGGAAGAGGCGGAGCGGCGCGTCAGCGACACTTATGCGGCGCTGAAGGCCAAGGTCGGCGCGGCGGAGAACCAGGCCAAGGAGGCGGCCGACAAGGCCCGCAAGGCCTCCGCTTACGCGGCGCTGTGGTTCGCCGTGGCGCTGTTCATCGGCGCCTTCGTGGCGAGCTTCAGTGCCACCTTCGGCGGACGCCTGCGGGACGCCGTCTGATGAACCATGCCCGCGGTCGAACCCGAGAGTGAGGAGAAGTTCATGCGTTACCTGCTGCTATGGGTGCTGGGCGTACCCATCCCGATCCTGATCCTGATCGCGCTGCTCTGGCACTGAGCATGCGCCGGCTCGCGCCGCTCCTGGCCGGGCTGATGTTGCCGGCGCTCTGCGCCGGCGGTGCCGCGCTACCGGAGCAGGCGGGCTACGGCCCGCATCCCACGCTGCCGGAGCCGAGTCACACCCTCATCCCCACTGTGAAGATCGCGCCGGCCAAGGGCTGGGCGGCGGGCGCCAAGCCCACGCCGGCCCAGGGTCTCGCGGTGCAGGCCTTCGCCACGAAACTGCAGCACCCGCGCTGGCTCTACGTGCTGCCCAACGGCGACGTGCTGGTGGCGGAGACCGACGCGCCGCCCAAGCCCGACGACCGCAAGGGCATCAAGGGCTGGGTGATGAAGAAAGAGATGAAGAAAGCGGGCTCCGGCGTGCAGGAGAGCCAGAACCGCATCACGCTCCTGCGCGACGCGGACGGCGATGGCCGGGCCGAGACCCGCAGCGTGTTCATCGGCGGCCTCAACTCGCCCTTCGGCATGGCACTGGTGGGCGACGCGCTCTACGTGGCCGACACCGACGCGCTGCTGCGCTTCCCCTACAAGCCGGGCGAGACCGAGATCCGCGCGGACGGCGTCAAGGTCACCGACCTGCCGGCCGGCACCATCAACCACCACTGGACCAAGAACGTGGTGGCGAGTCCCGACGGCAAGCACCTCTACGTGACGGTGGGCTCCAACAGCAACGTGGGCGAGAACGGCGAAGAGGCGGAAGAAGGCCGCGCCGCCATCTGGGAAGTGGACACCGCCACCGGCCAGAAGCGGCTCTACGCCACCGGCCTGCGCAACCCCAACGGCATGGATTTCCAGCCGGACACGGGCGCGCTGTGGGCGGTGGTGAACGAGCGGGATGAGCTCGGCAACGACCTCGTGCCCGACTACATGACTGCGGTGAAGGAGGGCGCCTTCTACGGCTGGCCCTACAGCTACTACGGCCAGCATCCTGACGACCGGCCCAAGCCGCCGCGGCCGGACCTGGTGGCCAAGGCCATCGCGCCGGACTACGCGCTCGGCTCCCACACCGCCTCGCTGGGACTCATGTTCTACAAGGGCACGCTGCTTCCGGCGCGCTACAGGAACGGCGCGTTCATCGGCCAGCACGGCTCCTGGAACCGCGACCCGCCGGCGGGCTACCGGGTGGTCTTCGTGCCGTTCACCGGCGGCAAGCCCAACGGCTATCCGGAGGAGATCCTCAGCGGGTTCCTCGACAAGGACGGCAACGCGCAGGGACGCCCGGTGGGCGTGGCGGCGGACAAGGCCGGCGCGCTGCTGGTGGCGGACGACGTGGGGAACACGGTATGGCGGGTGACGCCGCAAGGCCATTAGACGGGACGCCCTAGATCGTCTGGCGGTGGCCGCTGGGCTTCCAAGAAGGTGAGATCACATCCGGCGTGGCGCTCTTATTGAGCATGCGCGCCGGCATCACGGTCCAGCGCCCGTACTTATCGTTGATGCGGTCCATCACCGCGTTCACCTGTGACTGCCGCTCCGGCGGAGCCTCGAAGAGGTCGCGCTGGTTGCCGGTCTGCTTGGGATCCAGCGCCCGCACCGCCACCTGGTAGGAAGGCTCGCCGCGCCAGCGCCGCTCCAGGAGGTGCGCGCAGAAGGCGTTGATGGCGTGGCCGTCATCGGTGGGGCAGGGGGCCCGGTACTCGCCGCCGATCCAGCCTTCGCCTGTGGACAGGCCCACGCCGAAGCTGAGCGCCTGCAGGCCATGGCGGCGCAGGCGCAGGGCCACGGTCTCGGCCATGTGCTGCAGGTAAGCCGCGAGGATCTCCTTATCCCGCGTCGCGGGCGGCAGCACCTTGCTCGCGCCCACGGACTTGGGCGCGGCCACCAGCGTCTCCACCTTGCTGGGGTCCTGCCCCTGGGCCATGAGCCAGATGCGCCTTCCCAGGTTGCCGAAGCGCCCGGCGAGCACGCTCACCGGAAGTTTCTGCATGTCGCCGCAGGTCTTCACGCCGCGCTGTGCCAGGAAGCCGCCGATGCCGCGGTTGATCCCGCAGAGCTCGGTGACGGGCACCGGCCGCAGCCGCTCGCGCGCCTCCCAGGGCGGGATCACCACCAGGCCGTCCGGCTTCACCAGGCGCGCGGCGTACTTGGCGGTGGTCTTGTCGCCGGCGGCGCCGACGCTGCACTTGATCTGCGCCGTCTCCCACACGATGCGCTTGGTCATGTGCGCCATGTCTTCCGGCGTGCCGTGGAGGTGCTGCACGCCGGTGACATCCAGGAAGGCCTCGTCGATGGAGAACACCTCGAGGTCCGGCGTCACCGCGTCCAGCGCCGCCATGATGGCGGTGGAGACCTTCACGTACTCGGCGGGACGGGAGGCGCGCTTGACGATGTCCGGGCAGAGTCCGCGCGCCTCGCGGATGTGCATGCCGGTGCGCACGCCCTTGGCGCGTGCCTCGTAGCTCGCGGTGATGAGGGTGGTCCCTTGCTCGCCGTTGGTGACTCCCACCGGCCTGCCGCGCAGCTCCGGGAAGTCGCGCTGCTCCAGGGACGCGAAGAACGCGTTCATGTCCACGTGGAGGATGGCGCGGGGCCAGGGGGTGGACATGGGAGATTCCTTCAAGGTAACTGTATATTTATACAGTTATTGTCTTTTGCCGTCAAAAGCCCTGTATTTCCCGGGACTTAGGTCAAATGAGCCTCAGGAAACCTTCGGTTCTGTGACCTAACCCCCAGCGTGAATGTCGCATGCGGCTTACCTTGGAACCATCGACGGGGGTTCCGCACCGTCGCGATAAGAAGAGGGAAGAAGAAGGTCCATGTTCACCCTGACCGCACTGATCCTGATGCTCGTCATCGGCGCCATCGCCGGCTGGCTGGCGGGTGTCGTGATGAAGGGCCGCGGCTTCGGCGTCGCCGGCAACATCGTGATCGGCATCGTCGGCGCCGTCATCGGCGGCTTCCTGTTCGGAGCGGTGGGGATCATTTTCTGGGGTCTGTTGGGCACGTTGATCGAAGCCTTCATCGGCGCGGTGATCCTGCTGTTCATCGTCGGGCTGATCAAGAAGGCCTAGGCCAGAGCTTGGCCAGGGATGGCACGCCTGCAAGGACGCGGGCGTCAGGGCACACTGGATGCCCGGAGCGAAAGCAGACGCAAAGCCCTCAAGACCCGGCCCCGCCTCCGCGGGGCTTTTTATTTGGGCAGGGCGGTTCCGGTATGCTCTGGCTTTCGGGGCAAGGGGGATGTCATGACCGAAACGTCACCGGATACCGCAGCGTCCGTGCCGAAGAAGCTGGAAGGCCTGGGCGGCTGGCTGATATTGCCGGCGATCGGCATGTTCTGGAACATGCTGGCGCTGAGCTATGGGCTGTTGAGCGCAGTGGCGCTCAAGTTCAGCCCTGACATGGCGGAGGCGATGGCCGGGCGCGGCATCGATATCAATGATCCCGCCTGGCTGAGGCTCCTGAACTTCGAGCTCTTCACCTCGGTGCTGCTGCTGTGCCTGGTGATAGCTCTGCTCGTGTTGTTCTTCCTCAAGTCCTGGTGGTTCCCGCGGGCCTTCATCGCCTTCCTGGTGGCGAGCGTCCTGGTCAAGGCGGGCGACGTGATGCTCGCCCATGGCGTGGCGACGCTGGACCTGAGCCAGACCGCGGGCAGCTCGTTCACGGAACTGATGCGGCCGGTGTTCGCATCGGTGATCTGGATACCGTATTTCCTGGTGTCGGAGCGGGTCAAGAACACCTTCGTGCGGCACCGTCCGGCGACGGCGACCTAGGGTTTCGGCGGTTTCTTCCTGATGTAGAGCGTCTTCACCACCCGCGCCACCACGTCGCCGGCCTCGTCGGTGACCTCCACGGTGAACTCCGGCAGGTATTTCTCGCCGCCCTCGGTGTGCGCCAGGATCTCCCGCACCCGTCCCTCCGTGAGGTAGAAGCGCGCGGTGACGCGGCCGCGGCCGGGCTTCAGGTACTCGATGGCGGCGCGCTGGTCCCACACGTAGTAGCCGCGCCCCAGCACGTGCAGCAGCATCACCGCGTAGCAGGCGTCGGTCATGGCGAACAGGCTGCCGCCGAAGTGGGTGCCCACGTAGTTGCGGTTGTACCAGTGCTGCTTGAGCGTGACCTCGGCCTCGCGGTAATCATCGTCGAGGCGCGTGACGCGGATGCCCGCGAACAGGAACGGCGGCCACAGGTTGATGCCCCGGCGCAGGGTGCGGGCGCTGACGCGCACCGCTCTCAGCCCGCCTTGCGCCGGCTGCTGCGCTGGGCCGCGGCGATCGCATCCATGAGCAGGCCCATGCCCTCATGCAGCTGCTGCGGGGCCTGGCTGGCATAGCCGAGGCGCAGGTGGGTGAGGCGGGAGGGCGGCGTCAGGTGGAACTCGGACTCGGGCGTGACGTACACGCCGGCCGCCTGCGCCCGCGCCACCACCGCGTCGCTGTCCACGCCGCAGTCGAACCACAACGCCATGCCGCCGTCCGGCACGTTCCAGCTGAGGGGCAGGCCGCGGGCACGGCCCGCCTCCAGCGCCTGCACCATGGCGTCGCGCCGCTCCTGGTAGACGCGGCGCATGCGTTTCAGGTGCCGCTCGAAGCCGCCGTTGTCCATCCAGCGCGCCACCGCGTCCTGCATGAAGATGCTGTTCTGGCGCGTGACCAGGGCGCGCAGCCGGGTCAGCGGCTCGAGCAGCTCCTCCGGCACCGCCATGAAGCCGATGCGGGCCGAGGGGAACATGATCTTGGAGAGCGTGGAGATGTAGATGACGAGGCCGCAAGGGTCGCTGCTGGCCATGGGCGCGATGGGCTGCGAGCGGAAGTGGAACTCGTGGTCGTAGTCGTCTTCCAGGATCGGGATCTGGTGGCGGCTGGCGAGTTCGTAGATGCGCAGGCGCCGCGCCTTGGGCAGCGTCACCGTGGTGGGGTACTGGTGGTGGGGCGTTAGATAGATGAGGCGGAGGCGGTGCTGGCTGATCGCCTCCTCCAGGGAATCTGGGTCCATGCCCTGGGCGTCCACCTTGAGCGGCACCACCTCGCCGCCGGCGGCACGGATCGCGTCCCAGGCGGCGGCATAGCCGGGCGACTCCACCGCCACCTTGTCGCCGGGCATCACCAGCAGCTGGGCGGTGAGGAAGATCGCCTCCTGCGCGCCGTGGGTGATGATGATCTTGCGCCCGGTGAGCGCGCGCACGCGCCGCAGGTACTCCTCCATGCAGGCGATGAACTCGGGATGCCCGGCCGGGCTGCCGTAGTCGCTGCGGCGGGACGGGGAGCGGCGCAGCGTGTCGGCCACGCAGGCGCGGAACTCGTCGTAGGGGAAGAGCTGCAGGTCCGGCTGGCCGCCGAGGAACGCGTAGGGGTAGCTGCTGGTGTCCGTGACGCCGCACGGGAACACCGTGCCCTGGCGCGCGACGCGCCACTTGAACTTGCGCTCGAACGGCGAGGCTTTCTTGCCGCCGGTCTTGGGGCTGAAGAACGCGCTCGGCAGCACCTCGCAGACCCGGTGCGCGCGCCGCTCGCCGGCCTCCAGCCAGCCTTCGGCGACGAGCTCGTCCATGGCGGCGGTGACGGTATGGCGGTGCACGCCGAGGGCCTGGGCCAGCACCCGGCTGGAAGGCAGCCGTTCACCGGGCTTCGCCTGGCCGGCCTGGATCGCGTTGCGCAGCGCCTCGGCGATGCGCAGGTAGCCCGGACGGGCGTCTTCGGGGACGGTCAGCACCAGGTCGAGCATGGCTTGCACCCCTCCCTATGGCCCGCACAGGGCGGGACATCTGGTCTAGGAAAAAAGTGGAAACTGGCACTTAAAAGTGTACCAGATAAACGCGATGATGCACGCCCACGGAGGCCCGCGCATGACCGGTCCGAAAACGGCCGGTACCGGCAAAGGCTCACCGCTAGTCTTTGCCGCACACAGGAGACGCCATGCCCAGCCTCGCCGCCATGACCGCGTTCGGGATCATCAGCTTCGGGTTCGCCATCACGCCGGGGCCGAACATGATGTACATCCTGTCGCGCTCCCTGAGCCAGGGCGCCGCGGCGGGCCTGATGTCGCTGGTGGGCGTGGCGGCGGGCTTCGTCGTGTACCTCCTGCTGTCGGCGTTCGGCATCACCGCGGTGGTGATGGCGGTGCCCGTCGCCTACGACGCGCTGCGCATCGCCGGTGCGGCTTACCTCCTATACCTCGCCTGGGGCGTACTCAAGCCCGGCGGCCGTTCGCCGTTCGAGACGCGCATGCTACCGCCCCACAGCGACCGGCGGCTCATCGCCATGGGCTTCATGACCAACCTGTTGAACCCCAAGGCGGCGATGCTCTACCTCGCACTGCTGCCGCAGTTCATCGACCCCAGCCGGGGCAGCGTGCTGCTGCAGGCGCTGGTGCTGGGCTGCATCCATATCACCCTGAGCCTGCTCGCGAACGGCAGCGCCGCGCTCGCTGCCGGCGGCATCTCGCGCTTCCTGGCGAAGAGCCCCGTCTGGCTCAGGGTGCAGCGCTGGTTCATGGGCACGGTGCTGACCGCGCTCGCCGTCAACATGCTGCGCGAATCGCGCCGCTAGAGGAGTCTCCATGCAGATCCCGCAGACCGAAGCCGAACGCGTGCAGTTCCTGATCTCCCTGGGCCGGCAGCCGGGCGTGGGCGCCTGGTTCACGGTCTGGCGCATCGCCACGCGGCGGCGCGAGCGGACGGCGCCCAGGCGCGCGGCGAAGCCGATGCCGCAGGGGAGCTGCGCCGCATGAACCTGCCCAAGCACTCGAGCCTGGCCTATTGGGCCGCGGGCCTCACGCTGCTGGTGTGGTCGTCCGCCTACGCGGCGATCTCCTACGGCCTCAAGCTGTTCACGCCCGGCGAGATCGCGCTGGTGCGCTTCGCGGTGGCGGCGTCGGTGTTCGCGGTGCCGGTCGCGCTCGGCCGCGTGAAGCTGCCGCCGCGCCAGGACTGGCCGGCGGTGATCCTGCTGGCGCTGGTCGGGCACACGCTGTACCAGCTCGCGCTCGGCTACTCCATGACGCGCCTGTCCGCAGGCGCGGCGGCGGTGGTGATCTCCACCGTGCCGAGCGTGACGGCGGTGCTCGCCATGCTGCGCCTGCAGGAACACATCAGTCCGCGCGCGGCGTCCGGCCTCGCGATCGCGTTCGCCGGCACGCTGCTGGTGACGCTGGGCCGCGGCCACGGCATCCACTTCGAGCCGCTCGCGTTCCTGGTGTTCGTGGCGGTCATGGCGAGCGCCGTGAACTTCGTGTTCCAGAAGCCCCTGCTGGCGCGTACCGACGCGCTCGGCTTCACCGCGGCCAGCATGTTCGTGGCCACGCTCTCGTTCCTGCCGCTCGGCACCGCGCTGCCGGCCAAGCTCGCGGCGGCGCCCTGGCCGCAGCTCGCCTCGCTGCTCTACCTGGGGCTGTTCCCCACCGTGATCGGCTTCGTGTGCTGGTCCTTCGCGTTGGCGCGGGCGCCGGCCTCGCGGGTGGCGAGCTTCCTCTACCTGCAGCCGCTCATGGGCTGCGTCATCGCCTGGTTCTGGCTCGGCGAAGTCCCGACCTGGCTCACGGTGGTGGGCGGCACGCTCGCCGTCCTCGGCGTGGTGCTGGCCACGTTGCCGGGCCTCCGGGTGCCGGCCTGGAAGCGGCGGATAGAGCCCGAGACATGCTGAACGAGGGAGGTCCCATGCCGACTCTGAAGCGCGCATCGCTGTTCCTGCTGGCTTGGTGTCTCATCGTGGCGCTGTCGGAAGCCACGTCCGCGGCTGCCACCGCATCCGGCCAGGCCGCGGCGGCGGCGCGGGACGGGCAGCACGACTTCGACTGGGAATCCGGTAGCTGGCATACCCATGTGAAGCGCCGGCTGCATCCGCTGACGGGCAGCGATGCCTGGGCCGAGTACGACGGCACCAGCGTGCAGAGCCCGGTGTGGGGCGGAAAGGCCAACCTGCTGGAGCTGGAGGTGGACGGGCCGCAGGGCCACCTGGAACTGCTGTCGCTGCGGCTCTACGACCCGCAGACGCGGCAGTGGAGCCTGAACGTCGCCAGCAGCCGCGGCGGCGGCGTCGGGGTGCCCGCGGTGGGCGCCTTCGAGGAGGGCCGGGGCGAGTTCTACGACGAGGAGGACTTCGGCGGCAGGCCGGTGCGGGTGCGCTTCGTGATCTCGGACGTCAAGGCCGATTCCGCCCACTTCGAGCAGGCCTTCTCCGCCGACGGCGGCAAGACCTGGGAGACCAACTGGATCGCGGACGATCGGCGCATCACATCCCATCCCGGCGCGCTGCGCCCGCAAGGGTCCTCGCTCTGACGGGCCCTTGTCCCGCAGGCGCGCGTCCATGCGCGCCCGCGGGACTGTCCTCACATCAGCTCCGCGGTGGAGAAGGTCCAGCTGTAGTCGCTGCCCATGCGTATGCCTTCCAGGTCCTTGACGTCGCCCGAGACGGTAACGGTGTAGGTCTCACCCATGTCCAGCCTGTTGGCGGGCGTGAAGACCACGGCGAAGGCCATGTAGGTGAAGGTGCCGGGTACCGGCGTGCCGTTCTCGTCAGTCACCTGGATGGTGCCGGCATCGAGCGTGCGCGGGTCCATCACCTCGTTGAACGCGATGCTGATCTTCTTGTAGGGCGAGACCATCGAATCGTTCACGGCCGGATCCGTGAACAGGATCTGCGGCGTACTGGCGGCATTGCCACTGCCGGTGGTGAAGGTCCACACGTAGGAACTGGCCAGTGGCTCGCCGTTCAGGTCCGTGGCGGCGGTGCCGATGCGGCCGGTATAGGTGACGCCGGGCAGCAGTTGCGTGTCCGGCGTGAACACCGCGGTGGTACCAGTGTAGGTGACCACGCCCGACACCGGCTCGCCGGTGGCGGCCGTCACCGTGAAGCTCGCGGTGGTGAGGCTCAGGGGATCCATGGGCTCGTCGAAGATCGCGAGGATGGAGGTGTTGGGCGCCACGTCCTGGTCGCCGAAGGCGGGCAGGGTGTACAGCACCACCGGCGGCGTGCCGGCCAGGTCCTCACCGGTGGTGAATGCGAACCGGTAGTCCGCGTCCATGGGGATGCCGTCCAGGCTCTTCACATCCTGGCTCACTTCGACGTCGTAGGTCGTGTCCGGCATCAGCGGGTTGGTGGGCGTGAACACCGCGGTGACGCCGGTGTAGCTCACGCTTCCCGGCACCGGCACGCCACCGGGCGCCAGCACCCGGAAGGTGCCGGCATCGATGGTGGTCGGGTCCATGGTCTGGCCGAAGGTGACGCTGATCTCGGTGCCAAGGAGTATGTCCGCTGCCTTATCGGCCGGGAAGGTGGTAGTGACGCTGGTGTGCTTGCCGGTGAGCACCGAGATGTCCGGGGTGATGAAGGTCCAGGTCTTGCCCCTGAGGAGCGCGTTGCCGGCCACGTCGGTGGGGCCCGATCCGATGCTCGCGGTGTAGAGCGTGTTGGGCGCCAGCGACCCGGTCGGATAGAACAGCGCCGAGAAGCCGATGTACTTGATGCTGCCCGGGACCTCCACACCGCCGGGGCCGTGCAGCTGGAAGTCCTGGGTATCGATGCTGTCCGGATCCATCGGCTCGTTGAAGAACGCCACTACCACTCCCGTGTAGCGGTCCGGGAGCTGCTGGACGCCGAAGGCGGTGTCCATCAGTACGGGCGGTGTCATGTCTATGGTCTCGCCGGTGGTGAAGGTCCAGACGTAGTCTTTCTCCATCGTCGCGCCGTCAAGGCAGCGGACGTCCTTGGACATCCGTGCGGTGTAGCGGGTGTTCGCCTCCAGCGGACTGGACGGATGGAAGGTGGCCGTGAGCCTCGAATAGCTGATGCTGCCTGCTACCGGCGCTCCGTGGGCCGTCACCTGGAAGTCGGAGGGGTGCATGCCGGCGAAATCCATCGCGTCGCTGAACATGATGGTGATGTAGGTGTTCTGCGCCACGCCCGACTTGCCGTCTGCGGGCGCCGTGCCCTCGACACGCACGTCGTAGCCTGCGTCGGCCAGCGCCGAAACGGTGGCGCCGCCGCAGCCCTGGAGCGCTGATCCGAGCAGGAGCACCGCGAAGATGGTGACCAGAGTTCTCATATGCTTCTCCCTGATTCGTTCCCTGTATCGTCGTGCCGTGTGAAGACACACCCCTGCGCGACATGGGCGCCACGATAGGCGGCAGTACGCTTGGCGCGGTTGACCTGCATCAAGCCGCGGCGAGTGCGCGTACGAAGGGATCGCCCGCGAGCCCAATGGCGGCGCGGGGTCAGGGAATTTCCTAGGCGGATTTCAGGCGCAGGCTCGGCATGCTTCGGACAGGAAACGTCCAGCGCCGCAGCGTGTCGGGAAGGGATCTAGACGGGATTCAGGGAGAGGGTCGGCTTGGGCGTGCGCGCGGGATCCCGGAGCACTGCCAGGAGCTCATCCACGTCGTGCAGATGCTCCGCATCGTGATGGGTCCACATCTGCAGGAGCCGTGCGAGGCTTACCACGCCCACGTTCTCGAAGCGGCCCTCCCGCGTGAGGTCCGCCTCGTTGACCTGCTCCAGGCGCGTCAGGTTGCGCCGGCGGGCGGCGAGGAAGGCTTCCAGGGCCGGCGCGAGCGCCTGCTCCTGATAGCGCCGCTCCCGCGCGAGCCGGGCCCCGTCCAGGTCCGGCAGCAGCGGGTCGGCCTCCGTCAGCAAGAGCTCCAGGCGCCGCATGTAGCCCTCCACCTCGATGTCCCGCAGGTGGCAGACGTTCTCCAGCAACGAGAAGCTCTCCGCCGCCGGTTTGAAGCGGAACTGCGCTTCGCTCAGGCCCGCGAGGCGGCGCCGCAGCTCGGCGGGGAAGCCGCCCAGGGCGGCGCGGGCGTGGTCGAGGCGCATCGCTCAGCCTCTCTTGCGCAGCATCGCATCCAGCGAGATCGGGCCGCCGCCGGCGGCCGCGAGGTACAGGAACACGAAGCAGTAGAACACCGCCGCCTCGCCGTGGTTCACGAACGGCAGGAAACCCTGGGGTGCGTGGGCCATGAAGTAGGCCACCGCCATCTCGCCGGAGAGGATGAAGGCCGCAGGCTTGGTGAAGAGGCCGACGCAGACCAGCGCGCCGCCCACGAGCTCGAGGATGCCGGCGAGGCCGATCAGCGACATGAGGTGGACGCCGTCCATGCCCGGCGGATAGCCCAGGAGCTTTGCGGAGCCGTGGCAGAGGAACAGGAAGCCCACCACGATGCGCAGCAGGCTCAGGATCTGGGGTGACCACCTATCCAGCAGCGTGAACTTGGCCATGACGACTCCTCGCGGTTGGAGATCAGTAGGGCAGGCTACATGGCCTGCATGCGCCGTTCCAGTTCCTTGGGCGTTACGTCCTCGATGTGGGTGGCGATCCACCACTGGTTGCCGCAGGGGTCCTGCACGCCGGCGTTGCGGTCGCCGTAGAACTGGTCCGCGGGCTCCATCAGGCTGATGCCGCCGGCCGCCATGGCGGCGGCATAGGCGGCGTCGGTGTCGGCCACGTAGAGATAGATCCCGCAGGGCATGGGTTTCCAGGGATCGCGCGGCTCCGAGAGCATGACCATAGAGTCGCCGATCTTGAGTAGCGCGTAGTTCACGGCGCCGTTCGGCCCTTCGTGGCAGGAGAGGAGCCTGGCGCCGAAGGCGGCCTTGAGGAACTCGATGAGGCGCTTGGCGCCGGGGACGAAGAGGTAGGAGGTGACGGTGCGGTAGCCGTCCGGCACCGGCTTGACCTTGCGGCCCCTGGCGGCGCCCTTCCGGACGGGCTTGCGCGCGGGGGCCTTGGACTTCCTGCTGGGCTTCTTGGCGGCCATGGCGTCCTCCGTACCGGCTGACGGGTAATTCTAGTCCAGCGGCGGGCCGGGGTGCGGGCAAAAAAAAGGGGAGGTTTGCACCTCCCCCTCAAGCATCGGTACCCCGCCAGATATGGGGTACCGCGCTCCCTTACATGGGCATCGTGGTGGTGAAGGTCCAGCTGAGATCGGCGCCCATGGCCGTGCCAACTAGGCTCTGCACGCGGCCGCTCACGGTGACCGTGTAGGTGATGCCGCCCTGGAGCCGCGAAGCCGGCACGAAGAAGGCGGCGGAACCCTGGTAGCTCACCGTGCCCGCCACCGCGTTGCCGTCCTGATCCGTCACGCGGATGGTGTCGGTGGTCAGGGTGGTGGGGTCCATCTCCTCGCTGAACGCGATGCTGATCTTGGTGTTGGGGGCGACACCGGTGGCATAGGGCGCCGGGTCGGAGAACATCACCGTCGGCGCCAGGCTCGCGCCCAGGCTGAAGCTGCCGGTGGTGAAGCTGAAGAAGTAGTCGCTGCCCATCTGCGCCCCGCCTGCGGAGCTCACGGCGGCGGCGACGCGCACCGTGTATACGGACTGCGGCAGCAGCGCGGTGGCCGGGGTGAACACCGCCGTGGTACCGGCGTAGGTCACGGTGCCGTCCAGCTGCTCGCCGGTCGGGGCGAACACGGCGATGTTGGCGCTGTTGATGCTGCGCGTGTCCATGGCCTGGTCGAAGTACACCGCGATGGCGGTGCCCAGGCTCACGCCGGTGTCCTGATCCATGGGCGAGTTCAGCACCACCTGCGGGGCGGCGGCGCCCAGGGTGGTGCCGGTGGTGAACACGCCGTGGTAGTGCTCGTCCATGGGCACGCCCGAGAGCGACTTGGCGCCGTCGCTGACGTAGACGCGGTAAGAGGTATTGGGCGCGAAGGGCACGCTCGGCACGAAGGTGGCGGTGACGCCGGTGTAGTGCACGTCGCCCGCGACCGGGGTGCCGTCCGGATCGGCTACGACGAACGTCGAGCGGTTGATGGTCGCCGGGTCCATCACGCGGTTGAAGGTCACGTTCACGCCGGTGTTGAGGGGCACGTCCATCTCCAGGTCCGAGGGCGAGGTGGAGGCCACCTTCACCAGCACTCCGGTGAGCTCGGCTGCGCTGGGAGTGCGGAACTTCCAGCTGCGGTCCTTGGCCATGGCCACGCCCGCGGCGCTGCGCGCACCGGTGGTGATCTCGGCCGTATAGGAGGTATCCGCGGTGAAGGAGCCGGTGGGGGTGAACACCGCGGTGACGCCCAGGTAGTCGATCGCGCCGGCAACCGGTTTGGAGTCCGGGCCGCGCACGATGAAGGTGCGGGTATTGAGGCTGGCCGGGTCCATGTCCTCGCTGAAGAACACCACCACCTTGGCGCTGTAGCCGGTCTCGGTGTTGTCGTGCACCACCGCGAAGCCGGTGTAGGTGAGGGTGGGGACCTGATTGGAGGCCGGGCCCGACGAGCCGGGCAGGGACGAGGTCACACCCTGATCGGTGAGGAGGCCTGAACCGCCGCCGCCGCAGGCCGCGAGGCTGGCGAGGAGGATCAGGGCCGCGAACTTACTGAGCATCTGGCTTTTCATTTTCTATCTCCCTGCGCTGAGCGCGTTTTATGTGGGACACATTTCAGCAGCCGACGCATTTCAGTCGTATCGGATTTCCGCTGAATCGGAGCCAGGGTTGGGAGCAAGCGGGTCTAGGGCAGTCTCTGAGTGCGATGCGACATGATTTGCGCTTATGTAAAGCCTGGATGACGGAATGCGGGGGCCCGGCTGGATCGGTTCAGGGAAACCCTGAGGAGGCCCTCAGGGAGAGGCTGTAAAACCGCCCCAACACCGTTAGATCCGCGTGCAGGATGGCGTCCCCGGCAGGCGCATTCGAGGTGCAGCAGCAGGCCGCCGAGGGGGCGCGCTCAGAGGCGTGGCGGGTTCGGATGCCCGCAACCGGGATGCCTCATATATATGCACGGCCCCTTCGCGGCTGCCCGCCATCTCCACGCAGATGGTTCCTACGCAAAAAATCAGGGAAAGGACTAGGTCTTATTCAGCCTTCCGCCGATGGGGCCATAAATCCCACGGGTGTGGAATGTCCCTCACATGATCGATGTGTCCGACTGCCTTCCGGCATGGCGCCGGCAAGCAGGACGACCAGGAGAAGCGCATGAGACACCTGAACGTGAAGAACTACCTCTCGGGCATCGGCGCCTACGTGGTGTGCCTGGTGCCGGCGATGCTTCCCATCTTCGAGCCGGTGCTTGGCCTGGACGGGGCGGTGCGCCTCGCCATGGCCGCGGTCCTCGCCTCGGTGCTGGTGGCGCTGATGCTGGTCACCGGCTTCGATGAGCGGGTCGGCGATCCCGGCGCGGCTTTCACCCAGTCGCTGCTGGGCGTGGCGATCTGTGCCGGGCTGTATACCTTGCTCGCTCCCTTGAGCCAGCCGCAGATCGTGCTGATGTCGCTGCTGTGGCTCGCCATCGGCCTGACGCGGCTCTCGCCGCGGCGGGTGGCGGTGCTGGCCGGGGTGTACCTCGCCCTCTACCTCAACGACTTCGCCTATAGCCTGTTCGACCCGCGCGACGCCCGCCACGGCGATGCCCTGTACACGCTGCTGGTGTCGCTGACGCTGTGCGCGTTCATGTACTTGCGCGCCCATGACTACGCCAGGGCGCACGACGAGCATGCCGAACTGCACGACGCGAACGCGCGGCAGGCGGAGGAGCTGGACGAGGCTAAGCGCCGCATCCACGCCATGACCATGCAGGACATGGACACCATCGCGCTCAAGTTCCCGTTCTTCCGCGAGGAGCTGCGCCGCTGCAAGGAGCGCACCGACAACAGCGGCGGCACCTTCTGCATCGGCCTCCTGGAGATCGACCATTTCGCGGGGCTGGAACAGCGCTACGGCGAGATGGTGATCAAGCAGGTGCTGCGCGAGGTGGTGGAGCGCGTGACCAAGGTTATGGCGAAACTGGGCCTGGAGGAGGCCGATGACGGCAGCTACCACCCGCTCGGCCGGGTCGGCGACGGCCTCTACGGCCTGATCCTGCCGCGCTCGAACCTCAAGGGCGGCCGCGCCTGCGCGGAACTGCTGCACCGGATGGTGGAGACCCAGGCCATCAAGACCATGGCGGGCCTCGTCAACGTGAACCTCACCATCGGCATCGTGGAGTACTACCCGGGCGAGAGCCTAGACGAGCTCCTGGACATGGTGGGCGGCGCGCTGGAGAAGGCGCGCATCCAGCATGCCCAGGAGTGGCAGGCGGCGCAGAAGCCGCAGCCGCAGGCAGCGCCGGTGAAGGCCGCCCGCGACCACACGGACCTGCGCCTGCTCCATTACAAGGAATACGACGCACCTGTACATCACTGAGACCGGGACAGCACCCGGCTGGAGGGGCCAAGGAAGGCCGATGTGACGCCGCAGCGATGCGGCGTCACGTTTTTCAGTGGCCGCTTTGCGCAGCGGGGATCAGGTAGCGCGGCATGTAGTCCTCGAAGAACTTGCGCCAAGTGGGGAAGTTGCCGTAGTTGCCGGCGGTGATGAGCACCGCCAGGTCCAGCGCCGGCACCACCATCACGAGCTGCCCGCCGTTGCCCTGTGCCATGTATTCCTTGTAGGTCTTGCCGCCGTACTGCACTTCGAACAGGTGCCAGGTGTAGCCGTAGCCGTGGCCCGGCGCATAGTCGGAGGCCGGGAAGTAGGAATGCTGGACAGTGGCGGCTTCGGTCCAGGCCCGGCTCAGCACGCGCTTGCCATTCCAGGTGCCGCCGTCGAGGTAGAGCTGGCCGAGCTTGAGCATGTCCCGCGGTTTCAGGTAGATGCCGCCGCCCATGTAGGCCTCGCCCGTGGGCATGAGGTCCATGTGGTAGTCGCGGATGTCCAGCGGCCCGGCGTAGTACCGCTGGAAGAAGTCCGCAAGCGGCATGCCGGTGCCCTGCTGCACCACGCCGCCCAGGAGGTTGATGGCGGCGGTGCAGTACACCGCTTTCTTGTCGCCGGGCTCGTCCTGCATGGGCACGTCCAGGATGAACCTGTACCAGTCCCGCTGCGCCTTCTGCTCCTGCATGGCGTCCTCGTTGCCGGGGGACGCATCGTCGTTGTCGTCGCAGGCCAGGCCTGAATCCATGGTGAGCAGATCCTGCACCGTGATCTTCCGCTTGCGCGGGTCCGGGTTCGCGAGATCCCGGTACTGGGGATAGAGAGGGACCACCGGTGAATCCAGGCGGAACTTGGCGCCGTGATCCAGCGCGATGCCGGTGAGCGTGCCCGCCAGGGTCTTGCCGGAGGAGCGGCTGTCGTGGGCGCGCTCCCCATCGAAGCCGTAGAAGTACTCTTCCAGCGCGAGCTTGCGGTGATGCGCCACCAGGAGGCCCTGGATGTAGGGCGTGCTGAAGCCCTCGGTGCGGGTATCGAGGATGGACTGCACCAGCGCCTCCAGGGGCTTGGGGTCCAGGCCCGCCTCCCGCAGCGAAGCGGTGCGCCAGCCGTCATCTTCCGGCACCGGCTGGCGGTAGGCGTAGTGGTCCACCGCCGGCGTCACGGGATAGAAGCCCAGGGCATGGTCCCGGTCGCGGCGCGTGAAGTCGAAGCTGCCGATGCCCTGCAGCGTGATGGAGAGCAAGTCCTGCTCGGAGTCGTAGTGGCCCCGCAGCACGTCTCCCTTGCGCAGGCTGTCGTCCAGCTTCACCTGGTCGCCGTCGAGGGTGATGGTGTAGAGGCGGCGCATGCCGAAGTTGAACTCGGGGTTGCGCAGGAAGGCCTTGAGGATGCCGTGCTCATCGCGGCTCACGGCAAGGTAGAAGGAGGCCCGGTCCGGCAGGGGTTTGACCTCGCCGCGCCAGATGCCCTTGGCCGAGCGTGTCAGCCTGAGAGGCGTGGCATAGCCCATGTTGAAGGTGATGCCGGTGGGTTGGGTCCAGAAGCCTTCTATATATGTGCCGTCGCGGCTCACTCGTCCGCGGAAACTGCCCTGGTCGCCGGGCAGGCTGAAGCTGACCTCGTCGCGCGCGTGCTGCACCGCTGCCTGGAAGCCGGCTACCTCCGCCTGCCAGTCGGAGCCTCGCCCATCCAGCGTGAGCGGACCCTTGGCAGCGGGGCCGTAGACCTGCTCGCTGCCCCAGAGGCCCACCAGCTTGTCCGGCGAGGGGCCATCCTCGGCGTGCAGGGTGCAGGGCAAGGCCAGGTAGAGCAGTAGGCAACAGAGGCGCAGGCACATGGCGGTTCCCCGGAGTCGTGCTTATTCCCTTTAGGATGCCCCAATTGGCGGCAGGGTTGCCGCATGCGGGAAATAATCGCGGCCGGCGTTAGAATCCGGCGACCCCCATGTCCAGGAGCGGACCATGCTGCGCAGGATCGTGACCGCCGGTCTCTTGTTGTTCGCCGCCCAGGGCGCCGTCGCGGCGGATGCGCCCAAGGCCTATTTCACCCTGCACGAGCTGGGCCCAGGCGTGTGGGCGGCCATCTCGGTACCCGGCAGCCACGCGGGTGGCAACGCCGGTTTCGTGGTGGGCTCGGACGGGGTGCTGGTGGTGGACACCTTCCAGGTGCCGGAGGCGTCCCAGGCGCTGCTGGACGCGATCCGCAAGACCACGCCGCTGCCGGTGCGCTACGTGGTGGACACCCATTACCACCTGGACCACGTGGCGGGGAACGGCGTGTTCGCCGCCGCCGGAGCCACGGTGATGGCGCAGCGGAACGTGCGGGCCTGGGAGCGCACCGAGAACCTCAAGTTCTTCGGCCCCGCGCCCAAGCCGGAGGACCGCAAGCAGGTGGAATCCCTCGCGCTGCCCGCGCTGGTCTACGACGACGGCGTGACGCTGTGGCTGGGAGAGCGCAAGGTGATCGTGCGGGTGATGACGGGTCATACCGGCGGCGACTCGGTGGTGGTGGTGCCGGACGCGAAGGTGGTGTTCACCGGCGACCTCTTCTGGAACCATGACCTGCCGAACCTGATAGACGCCGACACGATGCAGCAGATCGGGACGAACGATGCGTTCCTGCATGATTACCCCGACGCGACCTTCGTGCCGGGTCATGGAGAAGTCGCGCGAGGCTCCGGCGTGGCGGCATTCCGGGACTACCTGATGTCCCTCAGGGCCGCGGTGGCAGCTGCCCAGAGCGCCGGCAAGGCGGGGCAGGGGCTCACGGACACGGTGCTTGCGAACCTCAAGCCGCGTTACGGGGATTGGGGCTACTTCGACTACTTCGCCGTGCACAACATCGAGCAGACGGCGGCCGAGATGACAGGTAAGAAACGGCGGCCGGTGCCGGTGCACTAAAAGCTACTGCGCTCGGCATGACTTCGTTGCGCTTCGGACTCGCAGTCGGTCACGTACTATATGTACGCTCCTTCCTGCTCGCCTCGCGCGCCTTGTCCTGCCATTGCTCGTAACGCTTTTAGCCTGGTTCTTAAATCCATAACCAGTGAGATAAGTGCACATGCTTTTATTGGACCGCAAGCAGGTGGAATCCCTGCTGGACATGGACGCGCTGATCGCGGCGCTGGCGCCCGCCATGGTGGAACTCTCCGCCGGCCGTGCCTCCATGCCGCCGCGCACCCTCGCCGAGGTGCCGGAGCGCGGTCTCCTGGGCGTGATGCCCGCTTATCTGCCTTCCGGCGGCACGCTCTCCTGCAAGCTGGTGAGCGTGTTCCCCGGCAACGGCCCCAAGGGCCTACCCACTCACCAGGCGGTGGTGATGCTGTTCGACGCGGACACGGGCGCCGCGCTCGCCATGTTGGACGGCGCCTCCATCACGGCCCTGCGCACCGCCGCAGGCTCGGCGCTCGCTACCAAGGCGCTGGCGCGGGAGGAGGCTGCCGTGTTGTTGGTGGTGGGCAGCGGTGTGCAGGCGGCGAGCCATGCCCGCGCCATCCCGCGGGTGCGCAAGATAAAGGAGCTGCGCATCGCCGCGCGGGATGGTACCGCTGCGGCGGCGCTGGCACAGGAACTGGGTGCAGAGCTCGGCGTGAAGGCGCGGGCACTGCCCATCGGGCGCGAGGCCTTCGCCGGGGCGCAGGTGATCTGCGCCACCACCCACGCGGCAGAGCCGGTGGTGAAGGGCGCCTGGCTCGAACCCGGCATGCACGTGAACTCCGTGGGGCTCAACCCGCGGGGGCGCGAACTGGATGCGGAAGCGGTGCTGGGAGCCCGGGTGGCGGTGGAATCCCGCGCCGCGGCGCTTGCGCCGCCGCCCTCCGGCGCGAACGACCTCAAGGAGGCTCGCTCGCCCGTGGAGATCGGCGAGATCCTGGCGGGGACGCAGCCCGGCCGCCAGTCGCCGGAGGAGATCACCCTCTACAAGTCCGTGGGTGTGGCGGTGCAGGATGCCGTCGCGGCCCGCCTGGTCTACGACGCGGCGCTCAAGCGCGGCATCGGGACTAAGATAAAAATCTAATCGCTGTAGTCCTCGTCTAAAGAACCCAAGAAGGCGGCCAGGTCGGCCACGTCTCCGTCGTTGAGCACCACGCCCTGCATGGCGGGATCGGCGTTGCGCAGTTGGCCGGCTCGGGCCAACCGGCCCGCGTGCTGGTAGAAGCGCACCACCTGCTCCAGGGTATCGAAGCCGCCGTCGTGCATGAACGGGGCCGAGTCACCCATGTCCCGCAGCACCCGGGTCTTGAACACGCCGAGCGAGCGGTCCAGCAGCGCCGCATCGCCGGCGCCGCAATCGGCGAACTCGTGGGTATCGATCGCGCACAGGAACTTGCGCAAGGACGCCTTGCGCCTGGCGAAGTCCGGGTTGGCGAAGATGTTCCAGGCCCCGAGGTCCGCCTTGTCGGGGTCGGCGGCGATGGAGGCGGCGCGGAACGGCTCCCGTGCGTGAGGATGCTGCGGCGTCACCGGCAGGTACTTGTCCGGGTCCGCGTCGCGCTGCGGCAGCGTCGGCACATTCAAGGCCATGAAGCCGCCGGCGCCGTGCACGCCGTCGTACTCGGCTTGCGCCACGCCGGTGTTGTGCATGCCGAAGTCGCTGAACTCCGGCGGCGCGTGGCAGGCGGCGCAGTTGCCGATGCCGCCCTGTGCCAGTTCCGTGGGTGCCGGCGCGCCGCCGCCGACGGGCCGCGCCAGGAAGATATGCAGGCCGCGCAGCTCCGCGGCGCCGAACTTGAACGGGCGTCCGCCGTGGAACGCAAAGGCCTTGCCGCCGCTGTACTGGGTGCAGCATTCAACGGGCTTGAGGTCCTTGCGCGCATCCAGCGCGCGCAGCAGCGCCGCGGAGTAGTCGTGGGGCGACTGGCCGGCGGCGGGCTCCCGTTGCAGGTGGTTGTCGATCAGGAACTGGTCGAAGGGCGAGCCGTTGAAGCGGCCGTCCTCGTCCTGGAAGAAGGACAGGCTGTCCACGTAAGCGGCGATGAGCTTCGCCACCGCGGCTTCCAGTTCGGCGTCGCTCGCCTGCGCCACGTCCAGGCAGTAGGACTTGGGCAGCCGGTAGATGGCAGGGATGTTCTGGTCAGTGCAGCTCAGCACCACGCGGTAAGGCAGAGCGCCGAAGCTGCGGGCGAGGGCGCCCTCGCCGCTGTCGAAGCGGATCACCTGGGCCACATGGTGCACCGCCTGCTCCTGCTCTCCGGGCATCCAGCCGAAGTTACGGCCGGTGAGGGTGGCGGTGACCAGGTCCTGCATGGAACCGAACTCGCCGTCCCAGTGCAGCACCCGGTCCACGCCGCCGTGCCGCGCGTCGTTCACCATGCTGGCAGCGTTGCGGGCGGTGAAGCCGCCGTGCAGCGTGTCCTCGGCGCGCGCCGGCATGGGCGAGCGGGCCGCGAAGTCGGCGTAGGCGCGCATGCCGCCGCCGGCAGTGCCGGCGAGCTGTTCCACAAGATGGCACTGCAGGCAGTTCACCGCCTCGCCGGCCATGGGACCGGGCAGCGGCTGACCTAAGGTCTTCACGTCCTCCACCACGGACTCGCCCACGCCCAGGGACGCGTTCACGTCGCCGCCGGACTGTGCCGCGAAGTAGTGGCCGAAGCGGGTGTCCTTGAAGAGTCGTTCGCCGATGACCACCTCCGGCGGGTCCGCCGCCTCGTTCTCCGTGGGCGGCGGGCCGTTGGTGAACTTACAGGCGTCGAGCGCGAGCAGCATCGCCGTGAGGGCTGCGATGCGGATGAGGTTCAGACGTTGGCAGGACATGGGCTTCCTCAGAAGAACTCGTACTCGAGGCGCAGCAGCAGGGTGGCGTCGGGAGCACTGGCGCTCAGGCCGAACACCAGGCCGGCGTCGTACTCGAACTCGCTGCGGCCGAAGTGGATCTCGCCCGAGAACGCGGGGCCTGCCTGCCAGAACACATCCCGCGCGAACACTTCGATGCCGGGGGAGAACTTCGGGCTCCACAGGTAGTTCGCGGCGTAGGAGGCGCGCAGCTCGTAGCCGGTCTCCTCCTTGAGGGAACCGAGCTGCTTCTCCCAGATCAGGTTGAGGCGCTGGCGGATGCGGTCCGAATCGCGCTCGAACAGCGGGCCGAACTCCAGCGCGTTGGGCTCGCCCTCGTGGGTGGCGTATTCGTAGGCGAACAGGAAGCCGGCATCGGCCCAGTACTCGCCGCGGGTGGTGAGCTGGAAGGTGTTCTCGAACTCGTAGCCCACGAGGTCGGCGGGCTGGCGCGGCTCGCGCAGCCACTTGCCCACGTAGACCTCGGGGCGCCACCAGTCGGTGAAGGCGTGGGCGAAGGAGAGGACGTAGCCGCGGCCTTGGTCCAGCACCAGGCTGCTGTCCCGGTACTGGGTGGCGCGCATCTCCACCTCGGTCTCGCCTCCGACCACGTAGGGGGAGTTGACCTCGTATTCGTTGAGGAACTCGCCCGGTCCCTCCTCGGCACGGGCCGCACCGGCGGCGGCCAGCAGTGCCACGGGCAGCAGGCATCGGCGCAATCGCATGTGATCCCCTAAAACTAAATGAGAATGATTCGTATTTGCAATATAGCAGACAGGATTGTCCTGTCAATGGAGGGCGGCTGTCGGGGTGCCTCAATTGGTGCAAAGAGTGCTTTCCGCTGCTTGCCGGTGACCGCCATAACGTGCAACTAACGGGCTAGCCAGCAGTTTTTTCGTGATCCGGCGCCCTCAAAAGCTGCAAATGTCCTAATAAAGCAGCTCAAAAATCCAAGAAGCACCACTATCCCGCCCGGCACTGGCGAGCATAAATCGCCAACAAAGGCTCACTCCCTCTTTCCGCGACTCCGATGTACCACCGGACCGTAATAGGTATGAGCAGTACAGCGGTCGCAGGGAAGCGAAATGGACCACTTCAATTCCATCGGTGAATCAATTACCTCATTCGACGTGACCTGGATGCCCGTCGGGAAACTGGCGCGGCGGGTCATATCAAGAGCGAATAGCCGCAAGACCGCCAAGTACCCGTCCTTCCGGATGGGGCACATGCTCCATTGCGAATCCGAGCTCGAGCTTGATGGCGACATCATGTTTGACGTCAATCCCGCCGTGACTCATATCCAGGCGCAACCAGCTGTCGTCCGAGTGCGTTTCTCCACCTGCGGAGTGGAAGAACGCCTGACACATTATCCGGATCGGCTCGTTCATCTTGGTGGCCGGCGGCTTGTTATTGAATACAAATACGAGGCAGAAGCGAACCACCCGGATGTGAAGGCCCGTACCGCCATGATGAAACATGGCTTTAGTGACCTCGGAATCAAATATGAGGTCTACACTGAAAGATTCGTCCGCAATCTTCCAGAGCGCGTAGCGACAGCAAAGAAAGTGCTCTTCCTAGGCCGCGATCCGGTTTCAGAGATTGAGCGTGAGCGAATCCGTCACATCTTCCTCGCCAATCCAGCAATAATCATGCGTGATGTACGTCAGGGCCTTCTCGGCGAACACGGCTTACCGAAGATCTGCAATCTCTACCTAACCGGACATGTGCAAATAGCTCTAAGCTGCGGCCTTGGGGACCTCACAGAAGTACGGTGGGCGGCTGCCGCAGCGCGACCACCGCCCACCGACTAACCGTTAAGACCATTGGCTTGGCGGCCGGTGTACCACCACCGTTCGCCATCCCAGCAGACCCCAGCCCCAGTTCCCGCAGCCATATGGAGGACATATGGACGACAAGAAGTTTGGGACCAGTTCAACGGTCACGATCAATGATGTGCCTTTCCGTATAGACCGCAAGCTAGGCCCGGATCTCTGGGAAGTAACGAACCTAGAGAATGATAGTGTCACCACGCTTCGCGATGAAGATGTCCGAAGCCAACTGGTTCTGGAAGGGCGTCTGCATGAGCCGCAAGTCGCGAATAACGAATACTTCAACGCGGCCGAAATACGTCTGTTCGAGGAGCTAGACGAAAAGGCTCAGGAGAGGGCAAGGCTCAAGCTCTACTTTGTCCAGCAGGTCTTGCAAGTCTTTCCGTCTGGAACATCACCGAAGAAGATCGAACCTCTGTTGCCGGGTCTGTGGCGCGCCTTTCGAGGGCGCCGGGGGCACGTAGAGGTATCGAAAGCCACCATTAGCGCTAAGGGGCCCAATCCCCACTCCGTCTACCGCTGGTGTCGTACCTTTCTGGCGGGCGATCGGTCGATCATGGCTTTGGTCGATAAGCATCACGCCAAAGGCAACCGAAAGCCCCGAATGCCCGAAATCAGGCACATCGTGGCCGAGTCCATCGCCAGGGTCTACATGCAACTTACACGGGGAACGCTCAAGGCGACTCTCGAGGACGCCATGGCGACCATCGTCAGGGAAAACCACCAGCGGCCCGCGACCCTGCAGCTGCCGTTGCCAGGCGAACGGCTGGTGAGATCGATGGTCGCCAAGATTCCAGCCGTCGACAAACTTGTGGCCCGCCACGGCCCGAAAGCGGCGCTTCAGTTCGCCCGTGGGGGGATGCGTCACTACGTCGCAACAGCACCGCTAGAAATCGTGGGCATGGATGATACTCGTGCAAATGTCTTCGTAGTCGATGACATTACGGGCCTTCCGCTCGGCTGCCCAATTGTCACCGCATCCACCGACACGTTCAGTCGGTCGTACCACGGCTTTCATATGAGGTATGGCGGCACCCAATTCGGGGCGGTCGCCGCTTGCCTAAAATTTGGCATTCGCAAGAAGGATCATCTGCAGGCGGTACTAGGCCCAAAGAGCCGGCCCTGGGGTTGCTACGGAATTCCTAATCGAATCGTTGTGGACAACGCTCTAGTCCACCACGGCAAAGCACTTGAATCGGCATGTAACGAACTGGGGATCACGCTCGCCTACTGCGGGAGGATCCGGCCGTGGGGCAAGCCACAGATCGAACGGGCCCTCGGTACCATCAATCGCAATGTCTCCATGATCACGCCCGGCACAACCTTCAGCAACATATTCGAGAAAGGTGAGTACGACCCGCTCAAGCATGCGGTCATGACTAAGAGCGAGCTAGAAAAGGCAATGCTCCACTGGATCACCAATATCTACCATCAAGAGATACACAGTGTTATGCATGACGCACCAGCTCGACTTTGGGATAGGCACACCAGCGGGATGTACATAAGAACTGAAGAGAACCTAGCGAAGCTGGATCTCTTGTTCTCCTTCCCTACGACTCGGTCCTTGTTCACGTATGGCATAGAGCTAAATGGACTGATCTATAACTCCGAAGAGCTCAAGGAAATGTATCTGATCCTTGGGCCAGTTAAGCAATTGAGGGTCCGGTACAACCCCGAGAATCTTGGCTATATCTATGTCCAGCGACTGGGCGGAATCGGCTATATCCGAGTGAAAGCCATCCAGGCAGCGTACGCAACTGGGCTTACGGCATGGCAGCACAAGGTAATCAAGAGATACGCGCGGCGGAAAGGCATTCTGGCGGGAGATCCCGAGGGGCTGTTACTGGCCAAGCAGGCACTCCGAGAATTTGTCAGCCATTGCCTAGCTAACCAAGGCCTGCGCCTTCGAACTCAAGCTGCCCGATTTATGGATGACGACCGACGGGGAGAACGAGCTGCAGAAGCGCCGCTCATTACGCAAGGGCAAGCAGTGGTTGTGCAGCACCGGCCTCAGGTCCCCGTCAAAAGCAATTTAGAGGAAACGAGTTCCGGTCCCGCAGATGGCGAGGAATTCTCGCCGCGCCTTCGGATCTTGAGCAATCTGAGGAGGCCGCACAATGGGTAAGGTAACCGCAATCTCGGCCAGGCAGAGAATCGACTGGGATGCTCTTAGTGATGCTGTGGAGCGCGTCGAGATAACAACGGCCGAATACAGCGCTGCGATGACGAAGCTGGAGACCTGCTACAAGCGTGCTCGCCGTAGGGCGAAGCGGAATTGCGCCGCCCTTCTAGGTGAGTCGCACACCGGAAAGACTTTCGTAATTGAGAACTTCGTCGCGAAGCATCCGCCTACCAGAGACGAAAACGGGCTCACGTGCCCGGTGTTGTGGGTCGAGATTCCTCCAAAACCAGAGAAGGCGGGGTTTCTAGCGCTACTCCTCAAGGCGCTCGGCGATCAACATGCTCACAGGCGGGCCCGCATTGGCGAACTGGAGGAGAGGCTAATTCGTTTCATTCGTGGGTGCGGAGTCATATTGATCATATTGGAGGAGTTTCAGCACGTGGCCGACCACCCGTACGAAGAGGTGGTTGATTACATCACGAACTACCTAAAAACACTGATCCAAAATGAACGCATCAGTATCGTGATTTCAGGTCTACCTCATGCCAACGCAACCCTTCTTGGAAATGAACAACTGCGCGGGCGCTTCTCCCGGCCAATATACATGCGACGCCTTGACTGGCGATCCTCATCAGCAAGGCGGACCTATAGGGCCGTCCTGGGCCTGTGGCAAAAGGGGCTTGAACCGTTCGAACTGCCTGACTTGGAATCCGAGGAGATGTCTTTCCGCTTTTACTTAGCATCCGGCGGATTGATGGGGTATGTAGCCAAGATCTTGCGTCAGGCAGTACAGACAGCGGCAGAGAGCCGACGAACCATTGTTACCTTGAAAGACCTGGCGCATGCCTATGACGAAGAGGTCCATGAACATGATGTCCTGTTTGGTAACCCCTTCACTATCGCCCTGGATGCGAAGGATATTCAAGTAGACCGCCTCAAGGAAATTGGCACAAAGCGGCCGACTACCAGGCGAGGTCACGCGAAGAATGGACGAGTGACGGGGAGAAGGGAGAACCCGTTTTGACGGCCGTGACTAGAAAGGTGCCGCCGTTGCTCCGGACGCCAGTAATTAACACCGAGGAAAGTCTTCTCTCATATTTTGTCAGATTGTCTGAGGCCAATGGGTATCGAAGCCCTATGTCGCTTGTTCAGTTGTGGGGATACGAAGGACATACAACTAACGGCTCCCTCATCAGGTTGTTTGCCGATCTGGCCAATAAGCCCGAGGAAACCCTCCTTGCGAATGCCTGGGTTGGAAAGCGAATAGGAAAGCAATCATTCGCAGTACGCGGAACTCTGGCGTTTCATAGAGGCTTGGTCTTCAAAAAGACAACCCGGATCTGTCCCGAGTGTGTCAGGGAAAACGGCTTTGCATCCTATCTTTGGGAAATCGTCACCCTGTATGCGTGCCCCAGACATCGCAGGCTATTGTTGGATGCCTGCCCCAGTTGCAGGCGTTCAATTACGTGGGACCGGCCAGGCGTGCTTAAGTGTCGGTGTGGCGCGGCGCTCGATGTGGCTAGGCCGTGGCGTCCCAGCGCCACCGAGTATCAACTCGTTCAGCTACTCCATGCCAAGCTATCGGGGCGTCCTGCGCCAGAGATCTGTGATCAAGCGCTATTGCAGTTGCAACACAGATCTGCGGAAGTGACTACGGAGATAATCGACGTTCTCGCAAGATATTGCGGCGTCAATCTGCTGAACAGCCGGAAGACGGTCGAGCATAGTCAGCATGTCCACCAGCGAGTTGCCATGATGCTGGAGGGGTGGCCGGACTCCTTAGTTCGTGCTGCTGCGGGTGTCGATCAAGGTTACCTTGGAGTCCCCAGCACTCACGGAAGAGATCGCTTCCTAAGATTTCTGCGTTGGGCGAACGGGTCAAGATACCCATCGGAGATGGGCTTTATCCGAGATATTCTTTCGCGGCCGCGTCGCTACGTGGTAGCTCACGAATATGCAAAGCGAGTAGGTGCCCACCCGGCTAGGCTAAAGAGAGCGATTGAAAGGGGGTACATCGTCGGTATACGTGTCCGGACACTCAAGCAGACAAGGTTCTTCGTGGATACGGAGAAGTCCAAAGCATTGCCGACTAAACCATTTCCTCGAACGAAGAAGCCAAAGAAACGATCGCGTCCGGAAAAGGGAATGAAAACCTAGTTGTATTGGTCGATTTGATAGAACCAGACCCTGGGATCTACCGTCGCACCGAACCCGCCGCTTGTATAGTTCACGAACGCATTGATCAAGCGGGCTGCGGCATCCGTCTGCCCCCAATGGGGAATCCACGACGGTGGTACAAAGAACTGGGCTGCGCGTGGCCCCGAGGTCCATCTCGGCCCCATCGGCTGGTATTCCTTGCTGTGGACTCCGCCAGTCTGTACGACCATCGTCCATTGGGATTCGAGCTGGTGCATATAAGTGCTGCGCTCAGCTGCAGCGTTCTGGTATGGAGGAACGTAGACGCCGTAGATGTTCGCTTCGTCAATGTGTTCGATGCATACATCAAAATCGGTGGTGTCACTGGATGTTGCGGACACCCACTTTGTGACATGGAAGTGGCCGCAGTCCCGATATTCTCCAATCATCCCCATCGTGCGATCTTTGTAGGTGCCAGTCAGGGAGACTGCCAACCTGGGGTATCCGACGTCCGCCGACGGGCTTCCTGGTACACGCGTGGGAATCACATCTCGCAATGTCTCCGGAAAGGCATGCGGATCTGCGTGGGAGAAGGGGTTTAGCTTGGCCACCTGGTCGCAGCCCGTAATTAGTAGGGCGATGGCTACCGCGGCGGTGCTGATGATTCCTTTCAGGTGCTGCATACCAAGGATCCCTTTGGTTTAGGGGCGTGCGCATCCTTCCGCTGAATGGCTTCAGCAGCGCGTGCCTCTGTTCAAATACCCCTTGTCCTAACCGACCGCCCGGTGAAAATCCCTAGGCTGCTTGAGTACTTATGTAGTCGGTATCCGACATCGGAAAATGTAGCCTATATCCCGTCGCCTGAAAGTGTCAAGACACCGATGCTCCCCACTGGAATGGGGAGGTGAGCCGGTGTCGAAGAAGCTCAAGAAGGCGTTCGGTTCAGCGATGAAGGCCACGCGTAAGCGTGCGGGCCTTAGTCAGTTGAGGCTGTCAGCGTTGAGCGGATTGGACCGTACCTATATCAGTGATCTGGAGCGAGGCGAGTTCTATGCCAGCCTGGACACTATCTTCCGATTGGCAGATGCCATGAAGGTATCCGCGGCCGAAATCATAAAGCGTACTGCCGACGAGCTGGATAAATAGCTATTCCGGTTCCTTGTAGTCGTCATAGTACGACTCGTTCATCTCCGGGTCGGCCTGGAACCGATTAGTGATCAATACAATCTCGCCAACGTCCTTGGGAAGATTCTCTATTCGATCTAGCGCCGCATTGATGCGCGCACACTGGTCTCTGGTGGCGTAGAAGCGGTGGTCATCAAGCCAAAGACGTGGGCCGTTATAGCTATTTAGGTCAGCCCTCTCGAGCGCGCCGACCTGCTCTTCGAATTGCTCCCGATTTACCTGCGCGCGCAACAGAGGAATGAACTCGAACGTTCGGTCCTCAGAGAGAACGATCGCAAGCCTTTTCTTCTCCTCTGCATATACATATCTAATCGCAGAGTTATAACGCGACCCACGCGCGGGTGTGCATCGTGGATGGGAAGGGCCGTCAAGGATTACGCCAACCGCATGACAGTTGAGATCTGGATCCAGCAAGATCGAGCCATCAATCCCGCTTACCTGTAACAGCAACGCCTCGGTGAGGGGTGTCGGCTGAATCATAGTCCCTTGCTTTTCCAGTCGGCGCGCTTCTTCGGCCGCGTCCTTCGCGACGACAATCATGCAGGCACGCTCGTTTCGCCTAGCGGAGGAAACCATTTTCCAAAGTTTGTCGGCGACTTCCTGGTCTTGGGTAGGGAATATGCGCTTGTAGTTTTCCAGGAATCTCTGATGGTCTAACAAGTCCAGGGGTAGTTGTGGCATTCCCTGCTTGCAGGACATGCGCATCCGACCGCCACACCAGACCTCCCAGGAGAATCGATCTACAAAGTCGATCTCAAGATAGTTCTCTACATCCAAGCCATACTCGGGCCCAATCCGTCCGAAACCGAGGATCGCACTGCCATTGCATACCAGGAGGCTCTCGCTTGAAGTTACCTGAAGGGTCTTCCGAACCCAGCGAGCATCGGACAGCGGGACTGGCTCCTGGAACTTAAAGTCCCAGTGAATGCGCGGGTCGTCCTTCTTTACGAAGAGCATTCTTCCGTGTCCCGTTGCTCCTTCATATAGAAGCGCGGACACTTCACTTAAGTGTTTAAAGGCATCGCCATGGAACGGGTCTTCACAAACTACGGATACAAGCCTGCGGAAATAGTTGTCGGCAGCGTCGCGTGCCAATTCCTGGGCGGATCGATGGTACATATAGTGAGTGTCACCGGGCACCGGCAACTGCATTTCAACACTCAGCTCACCGAACATGGTCTTGACGACACTGTGTACTAACGTGGGAATCAGAGTTTCGTGGTGCTGTGACTCAGCCGGCTGCAACTTTGGGTATATATCAAATACTTCATTGATGATTCGAACGACCGGCGTCACGTAGTAGTCTTCGATCGGATAGGGGATGCCGACGAAGGCCTCGTATTGGTCCGCATCACTCATTGCCTCGACGGATTCACGTATCGTCGTGCGAACCGAGTCTCGGTGCATTCGCTCTGGAATCAAGTCGTTTAATTTCTTCGCGCTATGGAATGTATTCTGCATCGGATGAGTGGATTTGATGGCGTTCACCCGCGCATGCATGTTGGAAAACATCGCCTGGGTCCAGGGCCCCTTTTCAGGTTCGATGCACACCGCGTGGACACTGTAAGGATTCAGTGGATTGTCTTTGCGTACGCCTATTAGATAGACGTCCGGTTTTAGGTTGATGCCCAATGCCTCAAATACGGCTTTGAGTCGTGACTGAATGTGGATGCGCAGGTGCTCCTGGTATCCCCACATAAATTGGTCAATTGTTTTTACAGGCATCCCTTCCCCCTAAGCCTAGGCTGATATAGCGATCCCTAAATCGCGAGCAGCCACCAAATATTGGCGGTATTGATGAAGGCGGTGCATTGGGTAGCCTGCCAGCACAGGTCGGGATCACCGGTGTGGAGAGGGTGTAGCCCATTGGCGCACATGAAGTTGGCACGATTGGCCTGCTGCAGGTAGGTCAGAATGCCTGACACCGTGGCCTGCCGCGAGGCAACAAAGAGGTTGTTTGGAACGTTAGAGAGTAGTCCTTCCAGGAAGTAGGAGGGAACAGTCCCAGCGCCAATGAGGCCGTTGTCGATGAGACGGTTGCGTATGTTCTTGAATATGCGGACCGTCGGTTTGAACCTGTTGCCTGTCGCCTGGTGCTTAGCCGTACAATTCACGCTGTGCTGCGCCGGATAGTTGACGAGCATCTTGCCGCCGGCGGTCTGGAACGTGATCCCGGATGTGTGCGACTCCAACGCGTCGCTGACGTACATGGAGTACTGGAAGTAATTGGTAGCCACGATCACGTCGGCCTTGCGCCGGGCTCCGTTAGCCGCGATATGCAGCGCCTTGCTTCCACCGTGGACAGCGTAGGGGAACGCTGCATCCAAAGCTGCTCGGACGTCGTTCTTGAAATTGGAGAGCTGGTACGCGGGGGGACCTGGATGATCCGCGTGATAGCTCATCTTGGCTAGGACGGAGAGCGCTGACAGATCACCGTGGTAGGTGCTTTCCAGGCAGATGACCACGTCCACGTCACTGTCGACACCGTGGATGTTGGTGTCGTTGCCGTATGAACCTTGCAGGAAGACCCGGTAGACCAGACCGCTATATGCCAGGCCGGGTCGCTGAATCGCTGCTTTGATGGTTGCGTAAGTGGTGCTACTCGTCGTCACCGCTCCCTGGTGCGACCACGTGTCGAGTTGGGCTTCTGAGATCGGCATCGGTTCCCCTGCTTCCCGGATTCGCTACTTCAGGAGCGATCGCAGGTTCTGCTCCACTTTGGCATAGGAGTCGCCACCCCGCTGGAATATCTTTGCCAGCTTCTTCACGTCACCCTCCATGAAATCCATGGCCAGTTCCGGGTGTGAGAAGGTGTCATCGATGCGTATGGCCTGCAGGCCGCGGAACAGCAGGCCGCGGAGGTGCTCCATGGAGTTGGTGTTGCCCTCCATGAACTTTATCAAGGCCTGCGTGTACTTGAAGTCGTAGTAGGCGCGCTTCAGGATCCCCATCGGGGGCATAGGGTAGATGCCAACGCCGATGCTCAGCAGCCGTACATCCTGGTGGTCGATGCCCATGGCCACTGTGGCATCGCCAATGGCGTAGAGGGCAGGGTTGTTGGCGCAGAAGCCGCCGTCGCCTAGCTCTATGGACGTGCCATCGTGCAGCTTCACCGTATGCCGGTTGAAGTAGGGGTAGGCGGCGCACGAGGCCTGGACCGCATCTGCTATCGTGCAGTCGAAGCCTGGCTTGAAGGTTTCCCGACGACCGAACGCCTGGTTGATATTGGTCTTGAAGATCATCGGCAGGGACAGATCCCACTTCGTGGCGACAATGCCGACGTCGGTCTTGAACGCATCGAACTTCTTGTCCTCGAACAGCTTCACGGCGAGTTTGCGCACGGCCTTGGAGCGCCCGCGGCGCGTCCAGCGGCGCATGACCTTGGGCACGTTGTCCTTGTACAGGGTGTGCACCTCGTCGACGCTGTAGCCGAGCGCGAGCAGCGAGGTGATGATTGATCCCGTGCTGGTACCGTACATCAGGCCGAACTTCTGGTGGATCGGCATACCGATCATGGCCTCGACGTGGCGCAGGACGCCAAGGGTGTAGAAGCCCTTGGCGCCGCCGCCATCCAGGGCGAGCACATATAGGGGTTTTTGGGATTTGGGAGCCATCATGTTTATGCGTGGTTCGTGTTGTTCCCATGAGTATATGCGCCGCGGGCAGGGTGGCGCTTGTCTGCATTACCGGAAATCCGCAACATAGGTAGGAGTGCCTGGAGCCTTTGGCCTAGGGATTTTAGGGGCCCATGAATGAACAGTATTCCCACGGCGCAGAACGCGCCTGAACAGCTCCAGCTGCTTGCAGCTCAGAGAGCCATCTATTCGAGAGCCAAGACGATCCTGGCCACGCAGCTGATATTGGCGCTGCCGGTGGCGATATTGCTCTCTTTTGCGGCCCTGTATTTCCCAGCTTCACGACCGTATACCGGCCTTGCCGGCGTTGTGATAGCGACGTTCGATGCGGTGATTCTGACCAAGTGGCAGGCGTCATTGCGAAAGGCTGCGGCGGAAGTGCAGGAGGCTTTTGACTGCGCTGTTCTTGGGCTTCCGTGGAACCAGGTCAAGGTAAAGAAGCCGAGCCCTGAAACCATCGCCGAATGGTCTCAGCGTTACTCCGATCCGGACAACTCTGCACCGCTAAGAGACTGGTATCGACCTGAATTCGGCGAGTTGCCAGTGGGTATAGCCCGCCTCTACTGCCAGCGTTCAAACATCGTGTGGGATGCGCGCCAACGCAGAATCTACTCGCGGATATTGCCCTTCATGGCTGCGGGCATATGTGTACTCGTGGTCACCATGGGTCTTCATTGGCAATTGACCATGGCGACCATCGTCCTGGCTGCAGTCTTGCCTCTGGCGCCATTGTTCCGCCTTTCTTACCGCGATTACCAAGATCACAACGGTGCAGCGAACCGGCAAGAGGAAATCATTCGCCAAATTGATGGTGCCCTCGAGCGTGAAGCCACTGACGCTTCATTTGCTCGCGCAGTGCAGGACGAAATCTACGACTATCGAGTTCGCAGTGGCTTGGTGTTTGATTGGGTATTTAAGGTTCTCCGCAAGTCCTCCGAAGATAGGGCGAAGGGCGGGGCGCAGCGAGTCCTAGCTGAGCAGCGCAGACCGGATAAAAAGCGGAACGTCACCTAGGAAGGGGCATGCCATGAGACAGGGAGTTCATCCGTCATATAACTTCGAAGCGCTCCTGACGCGCACTAAACCACAGCCGGGAGAGCTGGGGCGAGCCAAAATCAATGCAGTCGCAGTCCGCAATCGACTGGCTCTCGAATTCCGAATTAGACGTGCCATGGCGATCGGCAGCCAGGTTCGCGGCACCGCTGTCCGCTATTACAGTGATGCTGACTACATGTATATATTCTCGCGTGACGACACGAGGTGGGGTAGGGCGACAATCAACTCAACGACCCTGTTGGATAACGTTCGCTCTCTGCTGATCGGCAGATACCCCAACACAGAGATAGGTCGGGATGGCCAGGCGATCGTAATCGGTTTCGCCCAGGGGCAGAGGTCGATGGATATCGTGCCTGGCTGGTTCGACGGTTTCGAGAGTAGGCGACCCATCTACAAGATTCCGGACGGTGCAGGTGAGTGGATTAGAACAAGCCCCGAACTGCACGACAGCCTTTTTAAGACGGCGGATCTGCAGGCCCGAGGCAAGCTCTCTCGAACAATAAGGCTGCTCAAATGGTGGAAGTACAGTAGGGCAACTCCGCTGCCGATCTCATCGTTCTATGCCGAACTGGTTCTAAGCTCCCTTGGCACCTGCGTTGGGGTGAAGAGCTATTCAACGTGCATGTATGACTCGCTCCTGGCACTGCACCAGCGCAATGGCCGGGCATTACAGGATCCGGCAGGAATCTCCGGTCTCATCCCAATGGCCAGCACGCAAGCCAAGCTCCAGCAGGCCAGAGAAGCGATTGCCAGCGCCTTGGATCGAGCGGCACGAGCATGCGACGCCGAGCGCGTACGGAACCACCTTGAAGCTAACTACCAATGGAACCTGCTATTTAACGGCGAGTTTTGAAGACAATCGAGGGAGTAGGCATGGGTCATAAGGACGTCGACATCGCTCTGGTCTACCAGGAAGACATGCCAGCGGAACCTATCGAGCTATTCAGATCCGAAATCGCACGTGACGGTGTCGAGGTTCGGATTGAGAAGCTGCCTTTACCTGGACCGATGGCGGGTACGGCCCTCTACATGCTGTCCGCAGTAGCCACGTTTGTGACAGCCAAATACTTCGGTGCACTGGCTGAGGAAGCCGCCAAAGATCATTACCCCAAGCTCGTTAAGGCCATGAAGCAGCTGGCCGGACGCTTTGCCGGCAAGAAAGGCCCCAGTGTGACCATCCTGCATACCGTCGGGAAGGTCACCGGGGATGACTTCATATATTCGCTGTCCTATGCCGCCTACGCAGAATATGAGCCCGGCGTGCGACTGAAGCTCCTGTTCAGAAACGACGCTGACCAGAACGAAATCGACCTGGGGACGGATTTGTTCATGGCTACCCTAAGAGCAATCCACTCCCGGACCTATACAGGTGGCGGCATTGAGGGGTTACGTGAAGCGACCCCAAGAGGCGGGCTCATCTTGGTCATCTTCGATCAGCGGACAGGAACCCTAAAAGTATTGGACCCGATCCAACAGCATTTCACGCACTGAGCAGACCGACACGGAATCGAAATCCGGATGGCACGCGATTTGGTTAGAGACATTAAAAAGGGATATGAAACATGGATCAGTTGCGGTATTGCGCGGTCGTCGCATCAGAGCTCCAAAAAATCGATGACGTTGATGATCTGGTGCTGTTTTGGCGGCACAACCGAGAGTATCTCAATGGCATGCGAGTGGCTTTCTCAGCGGAAAACTCTGGCACCGCTCCTCCGTTCGGATCGGTAGTCGGGTCCATCGAGACGGACGACTATTACATCAGAGGCGCTTACAGCCGGCCAAAGGTGTACTTCCTAGATGAAAACATACTGGCCGACTATGACAGGCACGGGACAAGTGCCTTGCAGGTTAGAACGGAAATCGTGCTCGATTCGCAGTTCGCCAACTATGTGTGCAAAAACCGGTCAATCTGGACACCTGAACCGGTGAGTCCTGGGCAGTGAAACCAGCGAGGGCTGGACACCCCTCCTGATGGAACCGGTGCTGGTCAGTTGAAGCAGGCAGATATATTGTGCGAGATCGCTTTTCTCGCACTACCGAACTACTGGTTCCGCTAGGTTTGGCTGGGATGTGAAGAATAGGCCGCCTAGGCTTTGTATCTGCATATACGTCGCGCTGAGACACGGAACTGAGAAACCATCCGCGGGGACGCTTGGTCGGCTTTGGATTCTGTTTAGGTGGATCCTCAATCTTGGTGCGGTGAATTTTCCTTCTAAACGCGCGGTGACTCGTATCGTCTTTCGTTTGCGGACGCCGCAGATACTCGAAATATTCCTCACTCGGCTCGGCGAGTATGTCGAAAGCATTAGCCAGTTCGAATTCATCTTTCGGAACCTTCCTCAATTCAACCGGTTTCGCTTTGCGCGTCTTCGAATGCCGGAGATGCTTCAGTAGCTGCTCTAGTGGACTGCTCGGCAACAAGAAGCGCGGAACTGAGGCAGCAAGCACATTTTCGGACTCCTCGAGAACCGCATCGAGGCCTACCTCTTGAGCCCAGTATGTAATTGCCATTTGTTTTGGGAAACTATGCTTTACTAGACGGAGACGCCCCAGATTCATGACGACGGCACGCAGCTTCTCCACCTGCAGTTCTCTATCTGGGCTTGCTGCAATGCCCAATGGCGCGAGGCAACGATGCTCAATAAACCCGAGCATTTGGTGCCTGACATCATAGAAAGGGGGAAATGCGCACAACCTGGTTGAGACATCACGAATAGCCTCGACAAGTAATCTTAGCCACGCCTTATTGTCTGGACCGGCATTTCTAGGTAAGGCATTGAGTAGATATGCAAGCGATTGGATGTCACCAATGCGTACTAGGCGGCGAATCGTTCGTTTCGAAGGATTCGATAGCTCATCACGACTTATGTAGATAGTACGAGAGAGTGGTCCAGAGAAATAATCAGACTTCGGCTTTAAGGTGCCACGGAAGGCGTTTATTACTGAGATCTGCCGCGCGCGTTCGGAAGGAGAGCCAAATTGGCTCAAGACGCTGGTTAGTAGTGAACGTGGAACGCGCGTTAGATAGTCATCGTGCGAAAGTTCCTTGAGTCGCCTCGTGCTGGGCAGGCTTTTACCGCGGGCAAACCGCGAGATGGCGCAGGGATACTTGATCTGTCCGTGGTCACGCTTGCTAAAGAGATCCCCGTCAAAGAGTCTTTCGATGCCGCCGGCAGTGCTGAGCCCCGTTAGATGCTTCCAATCGGCAACAAGAAGCGGCCCGAGCAGGCAGGTGTACGTAAATCCAGTACCCGCACCAAAAGTGGCCCCGTTTAGGCTTTTTTGGTTCTTTTCCAAAAAGGGCACTCACGTTGCCGGCCGAAGTAACGCAAGTCCTTATTCTGTCACGCTTAGTCACGCTGTTCGGCCGGTCCTCGCTCCTGCTGGCAGGTTCCAGGGGCTCCACTAAAATTCCCAAGCCCAATAGGCCTGGGAGGCCCCGACAATGCTGGAATTAGAGGGACATATGCCCCCGAGCGCAGGTGGCCAGGAACCCATGGACAGCCTGGAAAAGCACTATTTGAACCTCCTGGTGGAAAAGCACGGGTGGGTGCTGGTTGGCCGGAGCCTGATGAAGGCCTTGGGATACCCCAGTCTGGAGTCCCTGAGGCAAGCAATTCACCGGGGCTCGGTCCCGGTGCCCCTTTTCCCAATTGAGAACCGTAAAGGCATGGGAGCGCTTTCCACCGATGTCGCCAAGTGGATGGCCGGACGCAAAGCCATTGCCAGCATCCCAGAGCAGCAAGACAACGAGACCTAAATGAAGGGGGTGATCTATGAACTAGCGTGACTGTGCGTGACGAGGGCAGACTGACCGTGACCAGAAATGCAAAAGCCCAGAAGCGCGTCAACGCTCCTGGGCCTTCGACTTTGTCGTGAATCACTCCCCGACAAGAGTCATTGTAGTTCTGATTCCCACAGAGTCAAGTTAAAGGGACCCCTATTTATAGGGGTCCCTACCGCCCCGTCTTTGCTACCTCAGTTTCCCCCGATGCCGCGCACTGATGCGGAGAGGGGCCCAATCAAAAAACTGGAGCAAAAGATGGAACAGATCCGCATCCGGACGACCTTCCCCATCAGGAGAGTGCGGCTAGCACCCGACTGGGGTTTCGAACGCGACTACTGCAACGGCATCTGCCGAGGCAGTTGCGTGTTCTCCACCTGTCCCCACCAGGGCATCCATAACCCCAGTGAGCAGTTGGAATTCGACTTCAACTCGCTGCACTGACCTTCGAGCAGACCCAAATGGAGCCCTCCGAGCTGGTGCATGCCAGCTCGGCAGGGTTTCCTTCACCCTCGGTGGGAGCCTGAGATGAACAAGATACTGGAAGTCCTGCGGATGAAATCTGGGACGGAGCTGAGCGAGCGGCGGATCGGCGAGCTTCTCTCGCTGTCGCCGACCACGGTCGCGAGGTATTGGAGAATCTTCAAGGACAAGGGCTATGACCTGGCTGAACTCGAGAAGCTCACCTACGAGGAGCTTGATCGCAAGTTCAATAGCGCCTTCCGTCGCCTGGTCCGCAAGCGCATGCCCGACTGGGACTACATCCACAGGGCGATGAAGCAGAAGTATGAAACCTTACAGCGACTCTGGGAGGAGTATTGCTTGGCGGGCCCTGGCGATGCCTACAGCCGCAGCCAATTCGGCGAACTCTACCGTAACGAGGTCATGAAGCTGGACGTGGTGATGCGTCAGACCCACCTGGCCGGTCAGTGCATTTTCGTCGACTTCTGCGGCCAGACCGTGTCATGGACTGATCCAGAGACCGGCGTAGTCCATCAGATGCAGATCTTCATCGCAGTGATGGGATGCAGCAACTACACATTCATCCTGGCGGTCCCCGACCAATCCCTAAAGTCGTGGATCCACGCACACAACAAGATGTACGAGTTTTTCGGTGGAGTCGCCGAAGCGGTCACCTCGGACAACTTGAAGGCCGCGGTCATAAAAGCAGGCCGCGACATGAAGCTGAACAAGACCTACTTCGAGCTGGGGAAGCATTACCGGACGATCATCCTGCCGGCCCGCCCCGGCAAACCCCGTGACAAGGCTAAGGTCGAGAGCGGCGTTCGCTTTGTGTACAGGGTCGTCCTGGCTGCACTCAAGAACCGGAGCTTCTTCAGTCCGGAGGAGATCAACCAGAGCTTTGAGGAGCTTCTGGTCCGCTTGAACGAGAGGCCGTTCAAGCGGCTCCCTGGGTCCCGGAAGTCGTGGTTCGAGGATCTGGATAAGCCAGCCCTGCGCCCGTTGCCGGCAGAACCCTTCGAGTATGCGGAATGGCGTGCTCCCCAGAAGGTGCCGAACGACTATCACGTAATGGTCGACAAGCACTACTACTCGGTGCCTTGCGCCTTGATCCACAGCATCGTGGAGGCGCGGGTGACCCAGACAACTGTCGAGTTCTACCAGGGTGGTCGTCGGGTCGCCACACACGCGGTGAGCAATGTCATTGGGGGTCAGACCACGGCTCCGGAGCATCAGCCGCCGTCCCACCGCGCTTATGCGGAGCAGACGCCGGCCTTGTTCCAGGAGTGGGCCATGGGCATCGGTCCGGCCGCGCTCGCCGTGGTCCAGGAGCAGTTTGCGTCCAAGCCCCACACCCAGATTGGTATCCGTGCCTGCGCACAGCTAAAGGGACTCGGACGCACCTATGGACCCGACCGTCTCGAGGCGGCGTGCCGGCGAGCCCAGGCCATCGAGTCCCTGACCGTCAAAAGCGTCCAGTCGATCCTGAAGAGCGGCAGGGACCAGATTCCGCCCGACGATGATCCCCTGCCGCCCCATTTGCCGCCGCATCAGAACATCCGTGGGTCCGACTACTACGCCGGGAGGTAATCCATGTCATTCGCTCAAGCTTGCGAGGTATTGAGGCGCCTGGGCCTACACGGGATGGCGCAGTCATTGGATGATTTGCAGGTCAACCCGGCCGCGCTCCGCGACTTGGCGCTGTCCGACCTAGTCATAAAACTCGGTGAGGGCGAGCAGAACCTGAGGAGCACCCGGCGGCTGAAGCGCTTGCTGAAGGCCGCAGGGCTCCGCGGGGATGCCTACCCGGAGGACATCGACTATCGGGTGAAACGCGGACTCGATCGCCAGCTCATGGCTGACCTGCTGTCGTGCGACTGGATCCGGAGGAAGCAGAACCTCTTCATCATCGGCCCGACAGGCGTTGGCAAGACATGGATTGCTGAAGCCATGGTGTCCCAGGCATGTCGCAATGGCATGCCGGCAGCCGTTTGGAGGGTCTCCAAACTCCTGTCGGCAATCAACGTCGGGCGCGGAGACGGCAGTGCGCCGAAGCTTCACCAGCGCCTGGCGAAGCTCGGCCTGCTGGTGCTGGACGACTGGGGACGTGTGCCACTGACGGTTCAGGCTCGTCATGACCTCTTGGAGCTTGTGGACGACCGGTGTGAGCGAGGGTCTATCGCCATCACCAGCCAGCACCCGGTCGATAAGTGGTACGACTGGCTCAACGACGCAACCGTCGCCGATGCTCTGTTGGATCGCATCGTTCACAAGGCCCACAAGATCAATCTTAAGGGGGACTCCATGCGGGCTCTCAAGGGCATGGGCTGAGGGAGACACATGCAACAAACAACACCTGTAACACCCGATCAGCGCCGCCGGGCAGCCATGGTGCCTCCGTACCGCGAACGAGGTGCGCCAACCCTGGATACCCCATTGGCCGATGAAGGGGACTATTGCAGCAACCCCTTGGCGCCTGAGGACCAGCTCGCCCTGAATCAAGTGACTACCTACTTCACCAAGGCTATCCGCCGGAGCCTGCCAGGACAGCAGTTCCTCAGGCGTCTGGGGCTCAATGACCCGGAGGTGATCACCGCGTTCAAGCTGGGCTATTCGGACAGGACTCTCTGCCATCGCTTGGGGGATCCGAGAACCGTGGCAGGAGGAACTCTGCGCGGCCGGATGCAGCGGCTCGGGATCCTGCGGCCCAGCGGGCATGAGCTATTCCGAGGGTCACTCGTGGTCCCAATCCTCAATGAGCGAGGGGACACTGAGGACATGTATGGGCACAAGTCCTCATATAAGCAGCGCTACATGACTCCGCTCCATGTCTCGTTGTTCGATCCGCCCCGCGGCGTGTTCAACATCCGAGGCATCAAGGGCCATGAAGAGATTGTGCTTTGCGGAGTCCCCATCGATGCCCTCACGTTGTGGTGCCACGGGGTAAAGAATGTGACCACCACTCTGGGTGTTAAGGGGCTAACGGTCGAGCACTTGGATACCTTTGCCAGGTTCGGGGTAAAGCGCGTCGTTATCGCGTTCGAACGTACCAAGATGGGTGATGACGAAGCCCGATACGTAGCCCAGGCCCTGGATGCCATGCGGATCGATGTGCGGAGGATGGATCTGCCAAGTGGCTTGGATGTGAACACCTATAGCCGGCTGAGGTATCCGACCAAGGGCAGTCTCCAGGACATGGTCCGCGATTCCCACGAGTTCCGCCAGACCTATATCAACCTACGGGAGAACATGGAATGCCGAAGGGCACAAAAGCGCTCTCATTGATCAGAGGTCTTGAGCTGCATATCGAGGACTGCATGGCCCGCGGCCAGAGCACACGCACGGCCGAGGGCAAGCGCTATGTCTTGAGCGGATTTATAGCTTGGTGTCTTACACAAGAGATCACCCTGGTCCAACAAGTGACTATCCAGGTCCTGGAGGCTTATCGGAAGTATTTATTCCAGTACCGGCAGCCCAATAACAAAAAGCCTCTAGACATCGCTACTCAGCGTAACCGGCTGACGGATGTGGTGATGTATTTCAGGCGGCTTAGGAAGACAGGCTATATCAGGAAGGACCCGGGACACGAGTTCGAGATGCCCTACGTGCCGCGGCGCCCGCCTCAAGCTTATCTCTCTGTCGAGGAAATCGAAGCCATCTGCCGGCTGCCACTGCTCTATGGAATCAAAGGCTGCCGGGACAGGACAATTATCGAAGTCCACTTCGCCACTGGAATCCGTCGGGCCGAGGTGGCCAATCTCGATATCTCCGATATCGACTTCAAAGAAGAGATCGTCATCGTCCGACAGGGCAAGGGACGACGGGACAGACGGGTTCCCATAGCTAAGCGGGCGTTGGCCTGGGTGAAGTTCTACGTGAAGCATATCCGGCCGAGATTCGCCCGAGTCGACTCGGGGAATGCGCTGTTCCTCACAGATCGTGGCAAGCGCTTCGAACCCCGGAAGCTCGGAGAGCGCACATCCCGCTACGTGAAGCTCGCTGGCATCAACAAGCGGGGCGGGTCAACCCTGTTCCGGCACAGCACTGCCACGCTGATGCTGGACAATGGCGCTGATATACGGCACGTCCAGGAGATGATGGGCCACGCGGATATTAAGAACACCCAAATCTACACACACGTCGCTATCGGCAAGCTGAAGGAGGTCTATAAGCGAACTCACCCCGCGGCACAAACTGGGGTGCTACATGGATAGTTAACTCATGAAGGCAGTGCAGGATGGGCGAGCCGCAGTTCTAGAGGGCTCGTACATTCAGGGCGGAAGTTATTTTCTTAGACTCTTCCCTTGCGAGGCGCTGGCAATTCTCCACTTCGGCAAGATTTGTTAGATGCAGCTGCTTACGTTCAGGAGGAATGGCATCATCGCTTAAGTCGAGATTGAGGTTGCGGATATAATAATAGGCAAGCGCTGCTCTAGTTGTGATAGTTCGTACCCCATTTACCATTCCAAAATCTCGTTCAATCGTAGCTCGTTGTGCATCATTGAGTTTTGGGTGCGCGACAAGTTTCAAATCAACAAGCTTTATCCATTCGATGTCGTTAGAGGGATTAGTGTCGACGGGACGGCTGTCATTAACAGAAATGATTCGTGAAATCACAAAATCACGATACTCCTGTCGGGAGACACACCATGCACGGGCATGCCAGCGGTGACCATCGAAACCCAGTCCATGCGGTACTATCGTCCGCGTCTGCGTACCTTTGTTGATCGATTGATAAACAACATCTAACGCTAAGCGGCCATCGATAGCTCTCAGAACGGTTCTTAGAATTTCTGGCTCAACATTGCGTAAAACCATTTGCATCACTGCAGCAGGTGGGGGGCTTCCAAACCAGGTGTCCACTGCAGAGATAGCGCTGTTTAGGATGGCATCCAGCTGACGTAAGTAACGATCGGCGGAAAGCTTCAGGTACTTCGGCTGAAACCCAGGTTTGGGTAAGTAGGCCTTCTCATTTTTGTCGTATTCGATATTTTCTGGGGCTGCTTCGACGTATGCCCTCAGGTCCAAAGAAGCCTGTGGGGTGGAAACCCCAAATCTCTCTTCCAGGTCGCTTCGGTTAACCCGCCCGACCCAATATGCCCGCCATTCGATGAACTCGAACTTCTGGGCCACCCCCCACCGGACGTCCTCTCTTTCAGCCATAAAAGTTATACCTATCGGTATTGACTAGCATAAAAATTACCTGTATATTACAACATAAGCCCCCGATATAGGCGGGGAATCTTCCCGGAAAAGAGCCATCCGGGGCTCCATTTGGCTCAGCTGGCCCGGCAAGGGGCAAAGGCGAAGTGAGGCCATAGCCATGATAAGCGCAAACCCTGATCAGAATGCAGGAAAGCAGGGGGGCAACCCGCCCGCAACCGAGCATAAGTTAACGATTTTCGTCGATGGCAATCCCCATCAGGTTCGGCCTGGGCAGTGGAAGGTCAGCGACCTGAAAGCCCAAGTAGGCGTCGATCCGGCCAAGGTGCTTGCGGAGATTACTCCGCACGGCCTGAAGGATCTCGACGACGGCGAGGAGATCACCGTGCATCAGGACGAAAAGTTCATGACGCACGCGCGTACTGGAGGGTCATCGTAATGGCCGCCGCTCCTGAGGCCATCGCCATGAGTGCAGGAGCGGATCTTCCCGCAGAACTGGTGCTGATCGCGCAGCTCTGCGGGGGGCAGGTCCAGTACATCAATGAGGGCGAACGCCGTTATATTCATATGACGGAGTTGCACTTTTACGTCCGTGGCGAACAAAAAGTAATGGATGCACTCCTGTGCCTGAACTATCCGAACCCGACCTACCCCACGAAGCTATACCTGCCGACTAATCTCGGTCTAGGTTTGAATTGGAACGAGAATGCTTACATTCTCGCGAAGCAGTGGTTTACATGGTCGTGGAAGGATGTCTCTCCTAACCAGCCGCCAATTGCCATCTTGGCTGAGCACCTGCGGGCCTTTCGATGAGAACGATTTTTAGAATAACCGACCAGATGATAGGTGAGATTCGCCGTGACCTGCAACGTCCTCACGACTTCGCTGCTGAGCGCGTTGGCTTTATTTCCGTTCGGGCAGATCAGACGGCTTCAAATCTCCTGCTAATAGGTGAGGGCTATCATCCGGTCGCGGACGAAGAGTACGTCGACGACGCGAGCGTTGGTGCGATGATGGGACAGGAGGCAATCCGCAAGGCATTAGACATTGCGTTGTTAAAGCCGGTCGGAATGTTTCATGTGCACCTGCACTCGCACCGAGGACGTCCGCGTTTCAGTCCTACAGATGTTCGGGAACAGCGTAAGTTCGTTCCCGATTTCTTTAAAGTTCGTCCGCATCCACATGGAGCCATAGTCTTAAGTTTCAATCAGCAGTATGGAACCGTCTGGATGGGACCCACGCGGACCACGCCAATCTCGGAATTCAATATTATTGGGCCTCGGTTTTCGGCAGACATATTGGAAAAATTCTGATGAGCTATCAGAGTGACTTCAGTCGACAGCAATTTTTGGGCGATGACTCAGAGCGCATTCTGCGAGAAACGCGGGTCACCATAGTAGGGTTGGGTGGAGGCGGTTCTCATATTGCGCAGCAGCTTGCGCACCTGGGGGTAGGCCATATTCGTCTCATCGATCCACAGCGGATTGATGCAAGCAATTTGAATCGGCTGATTGGAGCTACCGCACAGGACGTTGAACAAGAAACGCCCAAGGTCGAGATTGCCCAGCGCCTAATCAAGGGTATTCGGCCTTGGGTGAAGGTTGAAATGGCACAAAGCGAATGGCAAGCCGCCGCTTCGCTGATAAAGGATACCCACGTCCTATTTGGTTGCGTAGACGGATATATGCAACGTAGCTATCTAGAAGCCGCTGCGCGCCGATATTGCCTTCCGTACATCGATATAGGCATGGATGTTACCAAGCTGGAAGAACGGCATTATGCCGTTGCAGGACAAATGATCGTGTCCTTGCCTGGACGCCCATGCATGCGGTGTCTTGGGTTTCTTACGCAGCAACGACTGGACCAGGAAGAAGATGACTACGGAGATGCCGGCATAAATCCACAAGTGGTGTGGACCAATGGCACCCTTGCGTCTCTGGCCGTAGGGGCATTCGTTCGACTGGTTTGCCCGTGGGCGCCGTTCAAATATGACTATGAGTGGTTGGAGTTGGATGGCAATAGCCAGCAGGTGACTTCTAGCAGGCAGCCTGACTACATGCCGAAACACCCATGTACACACTACAACCAATGTGATGTAGGTGACCCGTTTTTTAGGTGGAAGACAATCTAAAGTGGGTTCGCAATCGCAAGCTTAGAGTAACTCTTTTCATTTTTGAGGGATTGGGATCTTAAATGCCACGCACAATCGAGGAAGGCTTCCGCGACTTCCTGCCAAAACTTACACCTAGCTCTTGGGAATCCGAAGCCGCCAAGAGCCATCGCGCCTCGATCGAGGCCTGTTTGTCCAATAACTTTGGACTGAACCGTTTTACGCGTATTGGCTCGTTCGGTAATGGCACCAGTATTTCGGGATACAGCGATGTCGACTACATGGCATGTCTTCCAAGCCAATCTCTGAGTATTAACTCCGCCACTGCTCTAACTAAGGTACGCAATGCCTTGGATGTTCGATTTCCAAACACGGGCGTACACGTGTCATGCCCAGCGGTTGTTGTACCGTTCGGTTCAACCTCATCGGAACAAACGGAAGTAGTTCCAGGAGACTACCGCCACGAGAGCAACGGATATTCGGTCTACGAGATCGCAGACGGCGCTGGCGGCTGGATGAAGGCGGCGCCTGATGCTCACAATGAATACGTCAGGTCGATAGACAAGAAATTGAGCGGGAAGGTTAAGCCTCTAATCAGATTTATTAAGGCCTGGAAATACTACCGAGACGTGCCAATCTCGTCATTCTATTTGGAGCTGCGAGTCGCCAAGTACGCTAATGGGGAAAAATCGATTGTCTACGACATTGATGTGGCCAGGGTTCTCCGTGAATTGGATTCCAATGGGCTTGCGGACATGCAAGACCCTATGGGGATATCTGGCTATATCCCTGCTTGTAGCTCGTTGGCTCAAAAGCAAGATGCGCTATCAAAGTTGGCAACCGCTACGTCTCGTGCCGACAAAGCAAGGACGGCGGCAAGCCAGGAAAAGATCTCGGATGCTTTTGATTGGTGGCGTCTGCTCTACGATTACAACTTCCCCACGTACTATCTCTAAATGAACAACATACCTGCAAAACAAAATGAACAAGAAGAGCTTAGAAAGCTCGCAGCTATGCGATTTACCTATTCGTCAGCCAAGATGGTTCTCTTCTGGCAGTTTTTTCTGAGCGTTCCCGTCTCTGTAACAGCCGCGATCTTGTCGCTGGCGTACCCAAGTCTCAAGGGTTATGCGACGTTCATAGGCTTGGTAGTGACCGCCTTGAACCTGGCGTGGCTGACCCCATGGCAGACACGTCTCCGAAAGCAGGCAGCTAACATCCAGGAAGCGTTCGATTGCTATGTGCTGGATTTGGAGTGGAACCCAATCAAGGCAGGCCAACGCCCATTACCGGAGCTCATCAAAGAGAGAGCTGACCAGTATTTTCCAAATCGGACCGACTTCCCGGGTCTTAGGGATTGGTACCCCATCGTGGTTGGGACTGTCCGGCTTGAGATAGGTCGAATTATCTGTCAAAGAGAGAACTGTGTTTGGGATGCCAAGCAGAGGCACTCCTATGCCACGGCAATGGTCTCTTTCATTGCGGCTTGTATTGTCGCGGTATTCGTAGCTGGCATGGTAGAAGGTCTTACGGTCGAGAAATGGATCCTCTCAGTCGTCGGACCACTAATACCGGCATTCACATTTGCGTGGCAACAGGGGCGAGAGCACCGTGCTGCTGCGACGAGACTTGAGGATCTGAGAAACCATGCCGACGGCTTAGTGGATGCGGTACTCGGTGGGCTTGCGGATGGCCAAGCAACAGCGCTATCACGAAGCTTGCAGGACGAGATACTAGACTCTAGGCAGCGGAATGCTCCTGTCTTTGACTGGGTTTTCAATTTTCTACGACCAGAGTACGAAGCACAGATGCGATATGGTGCCAAGGAGCTGGTTGCCAAGGTGGCGCGCAACGGAGGTGGAAGTGGATCGCAATAGGGCACCAAATGCGAACCTTTTAGGTCTGCTCAAGTACATCCAGCCACAGCCTTCAGAGTTGTCGCGCGCTACGGGGCATGCTCAGACAGTACGGAATAGACTGACCGGGAACTTCGATATTCGTAAGTTTACAAGGATTGGTAGCCACCAACGCGGCACGGCAATTCGACATTACAGTGACCTAGATTTCATTGCAGTGCTAGCCCGCAAGGAAGCTCGGTGGGGTCGTTCCACCGTAGCATCTACGACTGTCTTGAACCGAGTTCGGGACGATTTAATTGACCGATATACGACAACCGATATCGGACGAGACAAGCAGGCCATAGTGATTGGTTTCTCCGGTGGGCAAAGCTCGATGGATGTGGTTCCTGCACTGTTTGATTCGTTTAGTGCCGGCCGACCAATCTACGTGATTCCAGATGGTGTCGGTGGTTGGCGTGAGACAAGTCCCGAGAGTCATGACAGATATTTCGCTTCCGCTGATGAACGGAGTGTAAGCAAGCTGCGACGCACCATTCAGCTTCTCAAGTGGTGGAAGCATAGCCGTACCCCAACTGTGCCAATTTCGTCGTTTTATATGGAAGTGGTTCTCGCAAGCCAAGGCACATGCGCTGGAGTCATGTCATACAGCCAGTGCTTATATCAAGCTTTCAGGACGTTATCGGTAAGGGCGGGGCAGGGAATTAGAGATCCTCTGGGAATCTCGGGAGTTATCGCGGCTGCGGATACAAACGCTAAACTTGATTCGTTGCGAAGAGCACTTTCATATGCCGAAGAACATGCGGCGAAGGCGTTTGATCAAGAGAGGCTCGGCAGCGGTAACCGCGCCAACGATCAGTGGAATATGGTTTTCAATGGTAGCTTCTAGAATGCGACATCGGGGCCGTATTTAATGAACTTTGATTTCCGCAACGAATATGAGTGGGAGTTAGAGTACAAGGAGGCTTTGCGTGCCGCCGTGGCAACACCTGTCGGAATCCTAACCGGAATCGGCACGTTAATTGGATTCATGATTCTTCGGTTCCAGTATTCCCAAGATCTTTACTACACGATATTTTTTGTTGTGCTTTGCGGGGCGGCGGCGTGCAGCCTGGCTGTTGCGGTTTATGCGCTTGCACGAACGTCGCACGGGAATGTCTACAAGAGAGTGGAGTATGCCTCTGGGCTCCAGGCGTTCCATACGCAATTGACTCAATGGCACAGACTTAGTCTCGCCTCCAGGGATGAGGATATTGAAAGAGACTTCAAGGAATATCTAGATAGCTCGTATGCGAAAGCATCAGAACATAACGCCAAGGTTAACGAAGCCAGAGCAGATTATCTGTTTATAGCCAACAGGTGCTTGCTGGCTTCGGCCGTTTTCACTGCGTTGGCGTTTGCCCCCTATTTTTACAACTTCGAAACCCAACCTCAAAAGCCGCAGTTGGTGATTCTCGAAGCGAATTCTGTACACCCTAAGTGAGGACAAGCCATGTCAAACCAAGACAAGCCTGCAGCACCACCTCCACCCCCTCCGCCGCCCGTGACTCCGTCAAAGCCATCGGGCCCGCCTCTACGAGATGTTAGAGAAGGGCATATTCCGCGGAAGAAATAAGGCAGATGCAAGCTGGCTGCTTACACCTAGATCTGGGTGTAAGCAGCCACGCTGCGTCCAGTTTCAGCACGCTGCATAATCCGCTCTATTACAGCGGGTTAATCCACATGAACGGCCGCATTTATGACCCGACGATCGGCCGAATGTTGTCTGTTGACCCTGTTTATCAGGCTCCTACAAACAGCCAGTCAATCAATCCTTATAGCTATGTGATGAATAATCCTCTGTCTCTGGTTGATCCTAGCGGATATTGCGGAACTGCCACTCAGGGCAGCAATAGCCAATGCCAGACTGACGGTAGTACGGGCCCTTCCAACGACAACGACAAGCTCAAACCTGGGCAAGAGCAATCGGTAACATTCAAAGATCCTAAGACGGGTCAGATTGTAACCATCACTGCGAAAGTCAACGCGGACGGCAGCGTGTCCGTTTACGACAATAAGGGTACTGTCGGGATGAATATGGCCGTCGTTTCGGCGATACAAAGCTTAGGTAGTCAAAGCACAACTACACCCAGTGCTACCAATGCGTCAGGGTCCGGGAATCAGGGGTCGCCGGCCCAGAGAGGAACCGTAACTATTAATACTCAAGGTGCACCCGAGGGGTTTGCGGCAGATGTAATTAAGGCGATGGCCCACACGGACGCATCTGGTATTGATCCCTACAATGACATCATAAATAAGGGAACTAATCTCACGATTAGTTACTCAGATACGAAACATACCGGCGGAGAGGCTGGCGACGATGGGTTTGGTGTGACGGAAGATAATGGGGTTGTCACGAGCGCCAAACTCTTCTGGAATCCAAGTCAGGGTATGCGTGTTAGTGGAGCGCACGGTCCGATTCAGAGTCCTGCGATGGGGCTGTTCCACGAAGCAGAGCATATTGTGCGGGTACAAAGTGGCGCTGCAGATCTTGAGTTTGACCCAAAATTGCAGATGATGCGCGCCACGGAAAAAGAGGAAGATTGGATTATCAATCATCCAGAACGCGACGCCGCAAAGGCTCTGGGTGAGCCGATCCGGCAGTATCATTGGCAAGGCGGTCAAGCAGGCCAGCAGCCGACCGTGCCAGACCCCACCTATCATGATCCGCCTAACTATTAAGAGGGCTTCTCCGTGAAGAAAAGCGTTTTTATCGTGCTAATGGTTTTAGTGACCATTTTTGGCTCGGCTTGCGCAGCTGCCGGCGGAACACAGTCGACTGCCTATGTAAAAGGCCAAGTATATTTATTTCATTGGGAGGAGATCACCAATAGAATAAGGCCATTGTCTGAAGTTAGAACCGAACGTACGGAGTACGTTGAAATCTCTAACGTCGAGTATCTGAAGGCTTTTGTTGGCTGGTTAAGGCTCGATGCTCTAACAGAAGTGGAAGAGCCAGTAGAGCATAACGCTCTTTTTGTTATTGACTTAACCAAGGCTGACGGTGGCGTGGATACCTACTACTCTGATGGTTGTAACCTTTATAGTGCTGACTCCAAGTATTCACGTCCCATAGATGCTTCCTTTAGGAAGCAGTTTGATTTCTACGGCGATGATATGGTGTTCAAGACGTCTGGGAAAAGTTATAAGCTGTGCGGTAACTAGAGCTTCATCCTGATATGTATATGTATACGGGCGCTTCGGCGCCCGTTTTATTTGGTTTACTGTCCCGCACCAGTACGGTGTCCAGCCTTCACCGGTTTGGGTGCCCAGTCGTGGGTAGCAGAGTGTCCATTTTGACCCAGCGTATGCATTAAGCAAACAAATTCCCATTAAACGTCGATTTGGCTCGTTTCCCCGCACCGAATTCAGCGTTGGCCAAAGTAAATTGGGTAAGTACGTCCAAGATGGCCTTTGAAGGCACCTTAAGACCACCTAGCGCCCTTAACAGAGAGGCACGTTTGGGTTGTACTTAGTGTTGGGAATTAAACCTCAGAACAAGGAGACGCGCTATGAAGCTCATGATCTGCGGGTTGGGAGTGTTGGCGGCGGCTTTGACGTTCGTCCCTGGCGCCAATGTCGAAGCCAAGGGTGTGGGTGAGGGGCTCGAATTCTTCCATACTCTCTACGAGGCAAAAGAACTCCTCGGGATTATCAATACTTCGGCTGGGCTGGATGATTTCACGATCATCACAGTTCAGCTCGGTTCGGAAGATGCAATGATACAGAGTGCGATGACCACGGATCTAGCTATCAAAATGGGAGTGTTCCCATCGAATCTGGTCCAGGATGGCAAGGTCTACAATCGATGGGGAGGCTCGATCATCCTCGGTCATACTCCGGAAGGACGTATGTACCTCTACACGTCCAAGCTTCCCCAGGAAGTGTGCAAGGGTGTCATCGCCCGCGATATGGCGGCGTTCCCCTACATAGGGGTGAATTGGACTGCGATGACGGACGTCAAGAGCGCGATGAATACCTGCGCCGATGGCGAGAACGCGGTGATCTTTTCATTTGACCGGAACTACCCCTCAGAGCTGCTGACGGGTCCGATGCCGTAACCATCGGCCGGAAGGGGTCGAGTCTGGTTCCCGGTGGCGGAACCAGACTCGATCTGGGGCTTAAGTATCCGGCGTCGCTGCCTCTGGCGCCATGCCTTTTATGCAACTAGACTCACGGCCACAGGTTGGTCAGGGGAAGCAGCGCAGTCCAGCATCGGTATTCAGGGGAATCATCAATGTGGTCCTATCTGTGGTATCCGCTGGGTTGGCTATTGCGGTCCAGCGAGTACCTGACAACGACTGAGCTGTTCTGCTGGTGGCGGAGCAATCCGCTTTACTGCGGGGAGCGCTATGGCATCGGCCAGTGGCTGATGGTCGGCATTGGCCGTCTGCCGCGCCAAACCGCCTTCGAGCTGGGGGCCTTACAGATACTGCTCTTCATCAACCTGCTTGAGTACGAGCCAAGCTGGCCGTTCCCGGAGTTCAAGGCATTCGAGGACCACGCGACGCTGGTGGCGTACTTCAGCTCGCCGTGGATGTTGCAGGGCACCATCGTGGCCCTCACGTTCCCCATCGTGGTGGTCCTCATCGCGTTCCTGTTCCAGAAGCGTGACGAGTCCGATGTGCGGCTACGAATCTACCTGGGCGATTCCTGCGCCCTGGTCGTGACCGTGTCGTCGCTATCACTGGCCCTGTGCATGACCATCCAGTACGTGTTGCTCTGGTTCGACGACCGCTACCTGGTGCAGTGGGTCATGGTGATGGACATCGCATGGTTTGTCGCCAACATCGCCGGTACCCTGTACTTCCTGTACAGCTCGTTCGCGTTCCTGGTTCCGGAGTCCCGGTCCCGGACCATCCGCCGCTACGTCTTCACGGTCATCTGGCCGGAGCAGGTGCGCAGCCTGTTCAAGCAGTGGCTGGTGGTGCAGGCAGCAGACGATCCCACGCTGCTACCCGAGGGTCGGCATAGCATCTATATCGGATCCAACTGGAGGGCGTACGGTGATCCAGTCAGCGAGCGGTACTTCTTCTGGCAGGTCTATCTCTCCGCCATCAACTTCCGCATCCTAGAGTGGGCCCTGAGATTGTGGCGGCGGAAGCTGAACCGCACTCCCCAGACCAAGACATCCCGGCAGAAGCTATTGGGACAAGAACCCAAGCTGCTGCTCCCTGTGGATTTCGACACCCCGTCGAAGGGGAAGATGAGCGTGGTCCGCGTGCTGGCCGGCGAGCAACCAGGCTGGGTGACCCGGCTGCTCCTGTGGTTTGCCCTCTGCTGGACGCAGCGGGCACCCGCGCCGCGGCCCCAGGTTGAGGATTTGCTCGAGGAGTTCAAGGGCGATGTCCTGGAGGCGCTTCACAGCAGTCGCCAGGAGCTGTTCAAGAAGTCCTACAAGGAGCTGCTCAGCTTCATCGTGCTCCTTATCCGCTCCAGCGCCTACTCGAAGGGCAGGGAGAAGGGGAACTTCGCGTTGTTGATGGACCGGAGCGGCCTGAACGTGATGCACCAGAAATGGCTACGCATCAACGTGCCGATCTTCGATGCGGCGACCAAGACCCTGAAGGACGACGACTTCTATTTCCGGCAGGTCACCGGCGTGCCGTATCGCCTCGCCATCGAGCTGAACGGGCTGGAGCACTTGGATTTCAAGCGATCCGCTGTGTTCCTGTCCAATACGATCTGGTGGGTACTGGGCAACTGGTGGAACCGCGCCGTCGAGGACCAGGGCGTGCTCGAGCACTCCAAGTGTGTCCCCGTGGAGCTGAAGCCGCCGCTGCGGTCAGCCTACAACGCGGCGCTGAACGACTTCGTCGGCTCCTACGAGACCCTGCGTTCCATCGGTTTCGACCCTTTCGACAAGGTGTCATTCGAGGCGTGGCCGCGGGCCCAGGACACGACCCGGCTGCACATGCTGCATATCTCGCAGATCCTGAATATGGTATTCACCGCCGTGCATCGCGGAGACACCATGGGGGCGGAGGCCGCGCTCGACATGTTGCAGCGCTGGGCGGACACCTTGGACCTCCGCCTGGGCGGCATAACCGGCCTGCCGATGCGTGGGTGGCGGCTGACTGTCAACGACGTGATCGGCAAGGACGTGGAGGAGGTGGAGAAGCTGATCAATGATGCCGACGATCTGTCGGACATGAGCGGCAACGAGGCGGCGGCGCTGGTGGGCCGCGCCATCAAGAACTTGTGGCAGGACATGACTGTGCTTGCCGCCCTGGGATTGCTGCTGTCCGGCGCCGAATGCAAGGGGGACCAACCTTTGTCGTCCCGGCTCGGGCGGAGCCTCATCGATGGGATCACGACCCGCGCCGGGGGCACACGCGCGGGCGGATGGCGGCCGGCTCGTGGCCGGTCAGACGTCTTGCAGATCATCTTCCGCCAGTATTCATCGCGTGGTGCGGCGGGCGACTACGGCATGTATCTCGACCAAGTCTGGACGGCCATGCACGAGATCGGCAACGAGCCGGCGATCTCGGGCCGCATCTACAGCATGAACAGTAACGTGCCCGACCAAGACAAGGTGATGGGGGTACAGCTCCTGTACCTGATGGTCTCGGAGGTGGGTCCGTGGCATCCGGAACGGCAGTTCAGCCAGTACGTGTCCGGGTTGGTGAGCACGGACAACGAGGCCACCCAGCGTTTGCGCGACTACGTGAAGCTGCTCTTGGCCAGAGTGGAGGGACAGGAGTTCGAGGGCCTGGTGGAGACCTACCAGCGGCTGCGCAAGGACTCGACCCGTGATGATTTCGAGGCCCAGCGCGCCATCGTGCGCGACGGGCTACGCGCTTTGGCTGAGATGTTCGACGCGGCGCTGAACCAAGATCTTGCTAACGCCGAGTTCGATGTTGAGCGCTTGCGGGAAGTGGAGGAGTGGGCGTCCGCGACGGGCTTCATCCCCGCGCGCAGCATCGCGCCCGTTTCCATGTTCCGCCGCGCCGAATATGCCCCTGACATAGGCATCGAGCACGCGCTGACCATCAACAAGATGGGCAAGGGCGAGTTCGTGACGCCCAGGCGCGGCACTGTGGCCCTGAATGAGCAGGACTGGTTCGACGCCACCGTCCGCGACCGTGTGGCCCTCACAGTAACCTCGGACCTCATCACAGGTCTAGACCTGCAAACGGTCTCGACCGCCTCCCCCGAGGCTTATTGGGAAGCGTTCGAGCGCACCGCAAAATACTTGCGCGGCAGGAACCTGACCCCGGTGCTGCTGATCGACTACGCCGGTCCTCCGGGATGGCTGCGCTATTGGATCTCGACGGTCCAGCCGCAGGGCACGTTCGTGCCGAAGGACCTCCAGGTCACCTTCGACCGCCCGCGGGGCGGCATTTCGGGGTACCTTGCCACGCTCAATGGCGTCCAGGTCTACCGTGCCTACATACCTCGCCAGCAGTCTCTGATGCTACCGTCCGAGACCTTCGACACCATTCGGTTCAGGACATACATCGGAGGCCACACCGTGCTGGCGTCCATCGCGGAGGAGCCCACGGATCCACGGTTGGTCAACCTGACGTTGAAGTGGGCGCATGAGATCAAGTACGACGAGAGCCTGCGGTCCCTGGCGACGCGCTTCATGTATGGGGCGAAGACAGAGCCAGAAGAGTTGGCGCCAAAGGCAGGCGGATGAGGAGCTGGAGACAGATGACCGCAATCAGATGGTCTTGGCTGCTGGGTATTGCCCTGGGGTTTGCTGCGGCCGCGCCTGCATGGGCGGCATCGCCCGGCAAGGATGTGAAGGCCTCGTTGGGGAAGATCAAGTCGGTCGCCGGCGGCAGCGTCCTGTCCAGGATTCAAGCGTGCGGGATTAAGTTTGCGGACGGCTCATACCAAGAGGCGGCGGTGAGCGACATTCCCGACATCGGCGCCCACAAGGGCGATGTCATCTTGGAGATATACATCGACGTGCCGCCGATGCCAGGTGGGACCGCGAGCGCATACAGAGGCATCGTTGCCCGTTGGGTGATTTCAAAGGGCGTCGCCCGACCCAATACAAGGTGGGCACAATGGCTGCAAGAGAAGGAAATACCAATCGGTTCGGCCGACTGGATGAACTGCTAGGGCCCCCGCGTCTTAGAACAGGTCGCCCAGCTTCCGCCTTAGGCGCTCTGAGATCGTCAGCAGTGACTTGAGCGTTGGGTGCGCTTGGTCTTGTGCAACGGCTGACCAGCACCGGCGTTCCTACGGCGGCTGCTCAGAGTTAACCGGCGAGGCGTCCGGCTTGGACGGGTTCTGTTGACCAGTTTCAGCCGTTTTGTCGCCCACTTTTGACCGGTTTATGCAATGTGCACAAACTTATAAATGAACCGGATTACAAGTTGTCGCGAGAAGGGAAGATCGTTGATAGCGCGATACGCAAGATATTTGAAACCCAGCTATCAACGCAGTTGGCATTCTACGTAACCGAGAACTATCCAAATTATCTGCTAGGGAAGGTAGAGGAAATCAAAGAACGGCTCCGATCGCTTTGGCGATTCATGGATGCGGACAAAGACCACTATTTGGCAACAGGCGAATTTGTACTCGAATACGACAAAGACGAGATAGAGAGTAAGGTCGCGGGGTTGGTGGAACTCTATGACAAAGCCGATTCAAAGAAATCATTTGAAGACGAGTTGAGACGCCACGATGAACTATCTTGTCTGTTGTTGAAGGCCGCTATTATCAAGCATGGATCGAGGTCTTCGCCATCCAAGAAGGCGGATGCGCTAATTCAGTTCGCTGATGAAGTGCTGTCCGGTATTCCGGCACGAGAACTAGTGGTAGGTCTGAAACATCTCACGCAAAAGAGCAATTTTTTTGATCCCGCTAATGCGGGGCTGGGGGCACCAAAGGTTCCACAGAAAATAAATGCGATGGCGTGGGACTTGATGTTGATTCGGATGATCGAAAAAATTAATTCCATGGACCAAGACGGGTACTACCACCATACGTTTTTTGCCACCTTTGATTGGAGGCTGGTGGAATTACACGACGACTACAAAATAAAGGCGAGGCTCTTTCCACCGAGAGAATGGAAAGAACCATCATTCCCCATTCCTCAAGAAAACTATCTTGAGTACATGGGAAATCTTGTAGGAATCGAGAGAAGTAAGGCGGTGTTCAACGACTTTGCAACTAAACGGCGCATGAGTCAGCGCCCGAGCCATGAACAGATCAAAGTTCTAAAGTCGGAGTTGGAAAAGGAAGCGATAGCCGCTCTATCGCCAAAATAAGGCGCAACGAGAGCCAGCGTTTAGTCCTTACTTCGAGTGACCAATGCTGTCATGAACTCTAGAACCTTGTTTGGCTCGGCCTTGTCCATCAAGGTGCTCACCAAATCGTGTGCTGGACTAACAGGTTCGGACTCGCTGAGGACGCGGATCGGATTAGCACCGAACGTATCGATGGCTGTTTGCTGCAGCTTTTTCAGCATTTCGGGATCAGCGCCCATTTCTTTGGCATAGCCGGCAAAGGACATGGCCACAGCCTCTTTGAACGCATAGTCCTCTGACAGTCGCGCAGTTCTACCGAATTGACGAACCGCAAACCAAGCCACCCAAATAAAGGGAAAGCCTATGAGGAGATGAATCACAAGTTTGACGTACTCCGAGGGCTGGCTGTTCGGGTTCAAACTCATAATCTCGTTTGCTAGAACACCCGTCCCAAAGACTAGGCAGAGTAAGGCAAAGGCGAACAGGCCAAACCATGCTTTTCTTGCGGTATCTAAGGACTGCCGGCGATCTGCAAAGGATTTGGCAAGTCCAACTCGGCTTGCACCACGAAGCGCAGCGTCGGCCTGATCTCGAAGGGCAGTAATCTGTTGGTCCAGCTTCTTGTAGCTTTCTAGCCCGGCACTTAGTTCGCCGATTAGTCCGTTGATGGTGCCCTCTGCAGACGAAGCATTTTTAGCATTCCCCTGAGCATTGGTCATCGCAGTGCTAATTTCACGCTCATGGGCGCGAATTTGCTGTAACAGCTTATTGGCCTCTTCCTGCAGCGTTGTAATTGTCTTGTTTAGCGCCAGTAAATCAGCAGCGCCCTGGTCCGCCGCGTCTTCTGCTTTGTCGTGCAACTCCTGCACTTCCAAAACCAATGAATCCAGCGACGTTACCTTCGCTTGGAAACCCGCGTCCGCAAATTTCTTTTTGGCGGTTCCGGCTAAAGAGGACGGAAGCAGCCATGGCAAACTGGAAACCGTCCGTGCGAGGCACTCTGATAACTGCTTTACAGCATCAGGTCCAGTATTCAAATTGCCAATGATGGGCACCAGCATCCCAACGTTCGATTGAATACCTGCTTCGTAGGTCTGGAGAAATACGCCATTGATATCGTTACGCTGACTGATTTGCGTGATGAGGGCTACGCACTCAGCGAGGGTCCGCGTAATCGACTCGTGGGACAAGGATCCAGGAGGCCCAGGCAGTGGAAGGGGGTCCTGAAGTTTTGATTGGACCTGTCCCCAGACCTTGGAAGCTTCGTTAATGCCCTTAACAATACCGTCCCATTGCGGCTTCATCGAATTCTCCCTTTATGTCCTTGTGCCTCGATTGAATCGGCACGCTCCCGTACCCCTACGGGAATGATCGACAGCTAGCTTAGTCCCGAATATCGTTTTGGATCGAAGGATAGCGGGTCAAATTGGATTTTTTCACAATTTGACGGCTCACCATCCCAACTTTGGGTCCTTATTGCGGCTGTTCCTTGCGCCAATTGCTGGCGCGTCATACGTAAGTCATTGACTTACCTAGGCCCTCATAAGTTGCTTATGAGTAGCCCTACAGCGGCTCAGCGGGGAAGTTCAGCCGATGAGGAAGAGGCCGAGGATGCCGAGGGCGTAGAGCAGCAGCACAGCCAGGGAATCCAGGCCCATGCGCAGGACCTGGCGGCGGGGGCGGAAGATGAGCCCCACCATATAGACCAGCGTCAGCAGGATGCCGAGGCAGGTGAGGTAGATGTCCGTCTCGTGGGCGGAGGGCAGCACCGCCTCGCCGGACAGGAGCGTCGCCATCAGGAACAGCACCGGCATGAACGCGTTGCCGCCGAAGATGTCGCTCATGGCGAGCTGGTAGTCGCCGAGCTTCATGGCCGCGAGTCCGGTGGACACCTCCGGCAGCGCGGTGGCGGCGGCGAGCAGCGTGGCGCCGAACACCACGCCGTCCATGTGGAGCTGCTTGGCCAGCGTCTCGCTGGTGACCTCCAGCAGCACGCCCGCTCCCAGCGTCACCAGCGCCGCGGCGGCGAAGGTCGCCACCACCCGCAGGAAACTGCGGCGCTGCATCGCCTCCTTCGCGCGCGCCTTGGTGGCGCCGCCGCGCTTCATGCGCTGGCCGCCCGGGGCGGCGCCGGCATCCTGCCAGGGCAGGTCGCTGCGGGACTGCTTCACCAGCCACAGGCCGCCGAGCCAGAGCGCGGCGATGAACAGCGTCGGCGGCGTGACCCGCAGGAAGATGAGGTGCTGCGGCATCTGGGTGCCGATGAGCACCACCACCAGCACCGCCACCACCATGAGGCCCTCCACCACCAGCGTGAGGGAGGCGGCGCGGTGGCTGAGCGCGGCGGTGGCGCCGAGGCCGAACACGTCCAGCACCACCAGCACCACGGTCTGGATGGAGATGCCGCCCAGGATGTTGCCGATGGCGAGGCTCATGTCGCCGTGCAGCGCGGCGCTGGCGGTGATGGCGATCTCGGGAAGGGTGGTGACGATGCCGAGCAGCACCAGCCCGCCCAGGGCCTCGCCCCAGCCGAGCCTGTCCGAGAGCACGTCGGTGCTCAGGGACAGCTTGATGCCCGCGTACCAGACCGCGGCGGCGGACAGCAGGAACAGCGCCAGGGCCGTGAGCGCGCCCACTCAGGCGGCTCCCGCGGCGGGCTTGCCGCGCATGAACCATTCTTCCTCCACCTCGAACTGCAGGAGCTTGCACTCCAGCGCCCCGTTGTAGAAGGAGTTGATCTTGCGGGCCCGCAGGCCGGTCTGCTTGGCGAGGTCGGTGGCGTCGGTGATGACGCCGGCCTTCCAGTGCCGGCAGTTGCGTTTCAGCCAGTCGCCCAGCGCCGCGTAGAGGGGCCCGAGCGTCTCGACGGTGCCGAGCCGCTCGCCATAGGGCGGGTTGGTGACCACGAGGCCCGCCGCGAGGTTGGGCGGCAGCACGTTGACCTCCAGGGCCTTGTGCTCGAAGCGGATCGCGGGCGCGACGCCGGCGGTGCGGGCGTTCTTCTGGGAGGCGAGGATGGCCTTGGCGTCCATGTCCATGCCGAGGATCGTCGGGCCCTTGCCGCGGCCGGCGTTCTGGCGCTCGCGCGCCTGCATGAGCGTCGTCTCCCACAGCTTCTGGTCGTGCTTGAGCCAGCCCTGGAAGCCCCAGTAGTCACGCAAGAGGCCCGGCGCCACGTCGCCGGCCATGAGCGCAGCCTCGATCACCAGCGTTCCCGAACCGCACAGGGGATCCACGAAGCTGCCGCCGCTCTTCGCGATCTCCGGCCAGCCGCACTTGAGGAGCAGCGCCGCCGCCAGGTTCTCCTTGAGCGGCGCCGCGACACCGGCCTCGCGGTAGCCGCGCATGTGCAGGCTGTCGCCGGAGAGGTCGATGCTCACGGTGGCGAGCCCGCGGTGGAGGTGGCAGTTCACCTGCAGGTTCGGCCGCACCCGGTCCACGGAGGGGCGCCGGCCGGTGAGGTCGCGGAACCGGTCCACGATGGCGTCCTTCACCTTCTGCGCGCCGAACTGCGTGTTGCTGATGCTCTCGCTGGTCCCGCCGAAGTCCACCGCCAGGGTGCCGTCCGGCGACACGTCCTGCTCCCAGGGCATGTTGCGGATGGCGGTATATAAGGCTGCCGCGTCCGGCGCCGGGAAGCGCGCCACCGGGTAGAGCACCCGGTTCGCGGTGCGCAGCCACAGGCAGGCGCGGTAGGCGTCCGCCGGCGTGCCCTCGAAGCTCGCGCCGCCGCGCGCTTCCTTCACTTCCTTCGCGCCCAATGCTTTCAGCTCGTCCGCGACCAGGGGTTCGAGGCCCTTGGCGGCGGTGGCGAAGAAGCGCAGGAGCCGGGAGGTCTCGCGTCGCTCAGGACGCGGACGGGAACGGGGGCGGGGACTGCTCATTGTGCTAGGGTACATGCCCCGACAGCCCTGCGCCTAACCAGACGCATGACCCGAGCCTCCGCCATCCCCGCCGTATTGCTTCCCGCGCTGGAAGCGGCCGAGTCCCGTTACCGTGAGAACGGCGGCGCTCCCGAGCGTCCGCCGGCGGCGGCCGCCGAGACCTTGTCGCGGGTATGGGCGGTGAGCGGTTTCGTGGCGCAGAACTGCGCCCGCGACCCCAAGTTCCTGGAGGAGCTGGCCGCCTCCGGCGACCTCAACTCCGACGCCTCGCCCGCCGCGCGGGTGCAGGCCCAGCTGAAGGACGTGCCGGACGAGCGGGTGCTGATGACGCGCCTGCGCCAGATCCGCCGCCGCGAGATGACGCGCATCGCCTGGCGCGACCTCGCCGGCGGCGCGGACCTGGACGAGACCCTGCGCGACCTCTCCGACCTCGCCGACGCGCTCACCCAGGGCGCGCTCACGCACCTCGCCCGCTGGCACGCGGAGCGACACGGCACGGCGCGCAACGACAAGGGCGTGGCCCAGTCGCTGGTGGTGCTGGGCTTGGGCAAGCTCGGCGCCCGCGAGCTCAACTTCTCCTCGGACGTGGACCTCATCTTCGCCTACCCCGAGGGCGGCGCTAGCGACGGCGAGCGGCCCCTGGACAACGAGGAGTACTTCCTGCGCCTCGCGCAGAAGCTCGCCAAGGCGCTGGACGAGTCCACCGCCGACGGTTTCGTGTTCAGGGTGGACCTGCGCCTCAGGCCTTTCGGCGAGGCGGGGCCGGTGGCCCTCAGCTTCGACGCCATGGAGACCTACTACCAGAACCACGGCCGCGAGTGGGAGCGCTACGCGTTCATCAAGGCGCGGCCCATCGCCGGCGACATCAAGGCCGGCGAGAAGCTGCTGCAGGCGCTCAGGCCCTTCGTGTACCGCCGCTACCTCGACTACGGTGCCTTCGAGTCCCTGCGCGACATGAAGGCGATGCTGGCGCAGGAGGTGGAGCGGCGCGGCCTCTCGGACAACGTGAAGCTCGGCCCCGGCGGCATCCGCGAGATCGAGTTCATCGGCCAGGTGTTCCAGCTCATCCGCGGCGGGCGCGAGCCGCAGCTGCGTGAGCGCGGCATCGTGCCGGTATTGAAGTACCTGGGCTCCAAGGACTACCTGGACCCCAAGGACGCAGCGGCGCTGCTCAACGCCTACGTGTTCCTGCGCCGGGTCGAGAACCGCCTGCAACAGGCCGGCGACCAGCAGGTGCATGAGCTGCCGGAGGACGAGCTCGGCCGCGTGCGCCTGGCCTTCAGCATGGGCTACCCGGACTGGGCCGCGCTCAAGCAGGAACTGGACGTGCAGCGCGAGGCGGTGCATCGCATCTTCCAGAACGTGGTGGTGGCCCCCAAGGCGGTGCAGGAAGAGGCCAAGAACGCCGTGGCCTGGGCCGACGACGCGGAGGCCGAGGCGCGCCTGGCGGCGCTGGGCTACGCCGATCCCAAGGAGGGCGCGCGGGTGCTGCACTCGCTGCGGGAGGGCGCCACGCGGGAGCAGGGCGAGCGCTCGCGCCGCCTGCTGCAGGCGCTCCTGCCCCGGCTCGTGACCGCGGCGGTGGAGGCGAGGAAGGAAGGCGTCACGCCCGACGAGACCTTGAAGCGCCTGGCGCGGGTGGTGGAGGCCATCGCCAAGCGCTCGGCTTACCTCTCGCTGCTGACCGAGAACCCTACGGCCCTGGGCCAGCTCGCCCGGCTCGCCGCCGAGAGCGTGTGGCTGGTGGACATGGTGGTGCGCTCGCCGATCCTCTTGGACGAGCTCATCGATCCGCGCATCTTCAAGGAGTTTCCCTCCCAGGACTCGCTGTACGCCGAGATGGAAAGTATGCTCGCCGGCATCGCACCTGATGACCTCGAGATGCAGATGGACGCGCTGCGCCAGTTCCAGCAGGCGGCAGTGGTGCACGCCGCCGCGGCGGACCTGGCCGGCAACGCGCCGCTCATGAAGGTGAGCGACTTCCTGACCTGGACCGCCGAGCAGGTGATCCGCAAGGCGCTGGAGATCGCCTGGCGCCAGCTCATCAAGCGCCACGGCCGGCCCCAGTGCATCGAGCACGGCCGCCTGCGCGACGCGCGCTTCGCGGTGGTGGCCTACGGCAAGCTCGGCGGGCTCGAGCTCGGCTACGGCTCGGACCTGGACGTCGTGTTCCTGCACGACAGCCGCAGCGCCGAGCAGCAGACCAACGGCCCCAAGGTGCTGGACAACCTGGAGTTCTTCACGCGCCTCGCGCAGCGGGTCATCAACATCCTCTCCATCCCGACCACCTCGGGCGTGCTCTACCAGGTGGATACGCGCCTCAGGCCCAGCGGCGGAGCCGGACTGATCGTGAGTTCCATGGACGGCTTCGCCCAATACCAGGAGCAGCAGGCCTGGACCTGGGAGCATCAGGCGCTCCTGCGCGCCCGGCCGGTGGCCGGCGACAAGGAGGTGGCGGAGCTCTTCAACGGCGTGCGCCGCTCGGTGCTGGGACGTCCGCGGGACAAGGACAAGCTGCGGGAGGACATCGCCGCCATGCGCGCGCGCATGCGCGAGGAGCACAAACGCGTGGGGCAGGACTTCGACCTCAAGCTCGATCCCGGCGGCCTCACGGACATCGAGTTCATGGTGCAATACTGGGTGCTGGCCCATGCCCACGAGCACCCCAAGCTGCTGGACTGGACCGACAACATCCGCAACCTGGAAGGGCTCATCGCCGCGGGCGTGGTGCCCGAGGCCACCTGCAACTTCCTGGCGGACACCTACCGGGACTTCCGCCGCCGCGTGCACCGCCTGACCCTGGAGGGCCGTCCGGCCCGGGTGCCCCCTTACGAGGTGGAACCGGCCCGGCAGCAGGTGCGGGAGCTGTGGCAGAAGACCTTAGGGCCGGCTGCATAGGACTCAGAGTCCTAGGCGGATTGGTATAATCGCGCCTCTTCTATAGAGAGTCCCCGAGGCCCCCGTGTCCGCAGCCGAACGTGAAAGCCTGGCCACCCCGCCCAATGCCCAGAAGAGCTACCAGGTGACCCGCAAGGACCTGCCGTTGCACTGCCCGACGCCGGAGATGAGCAAGTGGAACTCCCACCCCCGGGTGTTCCTGCCCATTGAAGCCACGGGCGAGGCCAAGTGCCCCTATTGCGGCGCGGACTATAAGTTAGTCGGTTAAGTCCCTTTTCCGCGGGAGGCCCTCTCATCAACGCGCTTTCCCGCATCTCTGCCGTGCTGATGGTCCGCGACGCGGAGGCCTCCCTGGCCGCCACGTTGGACGGCCTCAAGCGCTTCGGCGAAGTGGTGGTCTTCGACAACGGTTCGAAGGACAACACCCTCGACGTGGCCCGGCGCTATCCCAACGTGCGCATCCACCAGGGCGAGTTCGCGGGCTTCGGGCGCACCCGGAACAACGCTGCGAGGCTCGCGCAGAACGACTGGGTGTTCTCCATCGACGCGGACGAGGTGCCGGACGAGGCGCTGCTTGCGGCCCTGGACGGCCTGACGCTCTCGGATGCCGCCGTGGTGTATGCGGTCGAACGGCAGAACTACCTGTTGGGCAAGCGGGTGCGGCATTCGGGCTGGGGCAGCCAGTGGCTGGTGCGGCTATACGACCGCAAGACCCATGCCTTCACCGACGCGGCGGTGCACGAGAAGGTGGAACTCAAGGCAGGCGAGGCGCCGGCGCGGCTCTCCGGGACCCTGAAGCACGCCCCCATGGGCGACGCAGGGGACTTCCTGGTGAAGATGCACCGCTACACCATGCTGAAGGCGGCGGAATCCACCCGGACCTACCATCCCGCCGTGATCCTGCTGAAGACCCTGTGGGCCTTCATCCGCAGCTACCTTTTGCGGCTCGGCATCCTGGACGGCTGGCGCGGAGTGCTCATCTCCGTGTCGGAGGCGAACGGGGTATTCTATAAATACATGGTCATCTATTCCAAAAGAGACGGCGCATGATCATCGTCACCGGCGGCGCGGGCTTCGTGGGTTCCAACCTGGTTCTGGCGCTGAACGCGCGCGGCCACTCCGACATCATGGTGGTGGACGACCTCAAGGACGGCACCAAGTTCAAGAACCTGGCCGAGGCCGAGATCGCGGACTACCGGGACAAGGACGCGTTCCTGCAGCAGCTCCTCTCCAACCACAGCTTCGGGCCGGTGGAGGCGGTGTTCCACAACGGCGCCTGCTCCGACACCACCGAGTGGGACGGACGCTACATGATGTCCGTCAACTACGATTACTCCAAGGCGCTGCTGGACTACTGCCAGGCCCGCAACATTCCCTTCATCTACGCCTCCTCGGCGGCGGTGTACGGCGGCGGCAAGGTGTTCAAGGAGGAACGGGGACACGAGGCGCCGCTCAACGTGTACGGCTACTCCAAGTTCCTGTTCGACCAGTACGTGCGCCGCCGCATGAAGAGCGGCCTCAAGGGCCAGGTGGTGGGCTTCCGCTACTTCAACGTGTATGGCCCGCGCGAGCAGCACAAGGGCAAGATGGCGAGCACCGCCTTCCACTTCAACAACCAGATACTCGAGACCGGCAAGTGCCGGCTGTTCGAGGGCAGCGACGGCTACGGCGACGGCGAGCAGCGCCGCGACTTCATCCACGTGGACGACGTCTGCGCCGTGAACCTGTGGTTCTGGGACCACCCCAAGTGCTCGGGCATCTTCAACCTCGGCACCGGCCGCGCCCAGCCCTTCAACGACGTGGCCAAGGCCGTCATCAAGCATCACGGCAAGGGCAAGGTCGAGTACATCCCCTTCCCGGACGTGCTCAAGGGCCGCTACCAGAGCTACACCGAGGCGGACCTCACGCAGCTCCGCGCCACCGGCTGCGACCACCCGTTCATGACGGTGGAGCAGGGCGTCGAGAAGTACATGCAGTGGTTGAACAAGTAAGCCGCTGATGGCTGGCAATCGGATATTGGTCGTCGGGCCCGCCTGGGTCGGCGACATGGTCATGGCCCAGAGCCTGTTCATCACGCTCAAGGCTCGCTTCCCCGACGCTGCGATAGACGTGCTGGCTCCCACCTGGTCGCGGCCGCTGCTGGCGCGCATGCCGGAGGTGGCCTCCGCCGTGAACCTGCCGCTGGAACACGGCGAACTCGGCTGGGGCGTGCGCCGGCGCTTAGGAGTAACGCTCTACGGCCGTTACCAGCGGGCCGTCGTGCTGCCGCGCTCCTGGAAGTCAGCCCTGGTGCCGGCCTTCGCCAACATCCCCATCCGCACAGGTTATCGGGGCGAGCTGCGCTACGGCCTCATCAACGACATGCGCAAGCTGGACAAGAAGGTACTCACCCAGACGGTGCAGCGTTACGTGGCGCTGGGCCTGCCGCAGGGCGCGCCGCTGCCGCCCGCGATCCCGCAGCCGAAGCTCAGGGTCGACAAGGACAACCAGCGCCTGCTGGTGGACCTGAACCGCCTTAACCTGGACAGGCCCGTCGTGGCGCTGCTGCCGGGCGCCGAGTATGGCGAGTCCAAGCGCTGGCCGCCTGCGCGCTACGGCGAGCTCGCCCGGCGCCTCAAGGCCGCAGGACGGCAGGTGTGGATCTTCGGTTCCGCCAAGGAGCACGAGCTCGGTGCTGCGATCCAGGCGGTGGCGGGCGAGGAGGGCGTGGTGAACCTCTGCGGCGCCACCAAGCTCGCGGACGCGCTGGACCTCATGGCGCTCGCCGAGTGCGCCGTGACCAACGACTCGGGGCTCATGCACATGGCCGCGGCGGTGGGCGTGCGGCTGGTGGCGATCTACGGTTCATCGAGCCCGGACTACACGCCGCCCCTCACCGGCAAGGCCAGCGTGGTGTACCTGCGCCTCTCCTGCAGTCCCTGCTTCGAGCGTACCTGCCCGCTGGGGCATCTCAACTGCCTCATGCAGGTCGAAGTGGAAGATATCTTCAGGCGCGCCACCGCGGCCTGAGCACGGCACCGATGGGAAAATGGGGAGTGATGCATGGACCGTTCCAGCAGGGTGATCCGTCTTGCGTGCCTCGTGGGCGCGTTATCGCTGGCCGCTTGCGCTTCGCAGGGGCACAAGCAAGAAGCCGCCGCCGCTCCGGGCGGCGAACAGAAGAGTGAGAAGCCGCTCATAACCCGCAGCGCGGTGTTCTTCCCGGGCGAGACGGCCGACCTCGAGCTCTATCAGAAATACGTCTATCCGGACGCGCCGAACGGCGTGCAGATGACTTACCGTTCCAAGGCGTTGCCCGAGGCGCGGATCGACTTCTTCGTATTCGTGCTGGGACGTGGATCCCAGGCACAGGGCCTCAAGGCCGGCGACGAGCGGATGCGCTACGAGATCCAGGCCGCCACCAAGGCCGGCAAGTACGAGGACCTTAAGTTCACGGACGAGAGCGACTTCCCGGTGACCGAGGCCGACGGCAGTACGCTGCCGGGGCGCCGCTTGCTGCTGACCATGAACGGCGATGGCCGTCCGTTGGCGTCGGCGGGCTACATGTTCTACAAGCAGCTCTACCTCATCGAGATCCGGATCACCGATGCGGCCAAGGCCGAAGATATGCTCAGGCAGGTAGGGGACCAGGCTGCCCGGCAAGTGGTGCCCTTGATCCACATCCTGAACGAGGGTGACTGCCAGAACGTCACCGCCTACGTGGGTGATAACGTCACGCCCCAAAGCCTGCTCGCCGCGATGCAGGATGGCATCAAGCGCAGCGAGGCGGACGGGTGCCCGACCCACGACCTCAAGCCTGCGGACTTCCAGCCTAAGGAAGGCGAAGACGTGCTGATGCTGAACTACAAGTCAGAGGACTGGCGCTGACGGGCAGCGACCTCGCGGCGGAGCAGGCCAAGGTGCAGGACGACGTGAACAGCTTCAAGACCTATCCCGTGATCGCGTTGGGTCTCACCTATCGCTTCTGACGGGACTTGCCGATGGACGAATGGAGGCGGGCGCAAGCCCGCCTTTCTTTTGGAGCTAACCTTTATAAGCCTTCTCGATGGCGGCGATGTCGATCTTCACCATCTGCATCATGGCGTCCATGGCGCGCTTGGCCTTCGCCTTGTCTTTGTCGTTGATGTACTTGAGCAGTACGTCTGGCGTCACCTGCCAGCGGAAGCCGAACTTGTCCTTCAGCCAGCCGCAGGCGATGGGCTCGCCGCCGCCGGCCAGCAGCTTGTCCCAGTAGTAATCCACTTCCTTCTGGTCCTTGCAGTGGACCATGAGCGAGACCGCGTCGGAGAAGGGCCTGTCCTCCAGGCCATTCAGGGCCGTGTACTCCTGGCCCTCCAGCTGGAACTTCACCACCAGCACCTTGCCCGGCGCCGGGCTGCCTTCGCCGTAGTAGGTGGTCTCCAGGATCTTCGCGTCCTTGAAGAGGGAGACCCAGAACTTCGCGGCGTCCTCCGCCTTGTCGTTGAACCAGAGCATGGGGGTGATCTTCTGCTGCATGGCGGCTTCCTTTCGGGCGGGGGACTGAAGTCGGCAAATCTAGCACGCTGCCGGGGGCGCACCGACCAGAATTACCATAAGGGATATGTCACTCCAGCAGCTTGTGTCCCTTCGGCAGTTGATGCGCGTACCAGAGCGCGAGCCGGTGGCGCATGGACTGCTGGGAGACCTGTTCCTCCGGCATCGGCGCGATCTTCCTGTCATGTACGAGTAGCCGGTAAATGTAGAGGATCTTGTCCTCCTGGGAATCGGTGGCCTCGAACACCACCGCACCGCGACCCTCCGCGTATTTCACCCCGGCCAGGATGGCTTCTTTGGTGAGTTCAGCTTCGTGTTTGAGTTTTTTCATAGCCTCAATGTAGCAGAGCCTTGGAGGTGTTCTGTGGGATTTCTGACCCTCACTATGTGGTTTGTTCTCCCTCGTCAGAAATTCCAATAGAAACCGGTGCCTACGGTTTTCCATGCCTATTCTTATCGAAGGGAAGAGGGACCTATGGGCCCCAGTCTTGCGGCGTTGATTCACGGGAGTAAACTCAAGGCAGGGGAAAGGATTTTGAAGGTCATACGCGCAAGGTGTAAGGCCACAGGGAAGTCGACATCGTGAAGGAAGTTATCGGATTTTTGTGCCGCAGCTGTGGTTCTACAGCTCGAGCGGCGTTTTCTCCTCAGGATTTACTTGGAGTAAAAAGGTGAAAATACTCTTAGTCCATTTAAGCGATATTCACATTAAGAGTAAATCCGACGGTATTCTCAGCCGCGCACAGTTGATAGCAGCGTCAATATTTTCTCATTTACATCAAGCCGATGTCGTATTTTTTGTGGTGTCAGGCGATATAGCTTGGAGTGGTCTACGAGATCAGTATAGCGAAGCAAAAAAGTTCTTTTCTGAAATTGAAAGACATCTGCTAGCAGAACGAAATGTTCCAATTCATTGGATTTTGGCTCCCGGTAATCATGATTGTGACTTTACTGCTGGTATGCCGTCAGTACGTGAGACGGTCGTTAACGAAATCGCGAGGTCTGAAGGTGAGCAAATAACCGATGACAAGATCAAAATTTGTACAGATGTACAGTCAGAGTTTTTTGATTTTAGAAGTGAGATGTCCTCTGGTTTGGAGATGAGTTACGGAGATAGATTGCTGGTTCGCTATAAATTCAACCTGAATGGCAAAGAACTGACCTTTGACTGCCTAAACGTTGCATGGTTATCCGTAAGAAGTGAGGAGCAAGGGAAATTATATTTTCCCTATGAGCGTTACGCCGCTTTAGCGTCCCTCGATTCTTCTCTTCGGATAGCTGTAATGCATCACCCGTTAAATTGGTATGGACAAGCAACTTATCATCCGTTTCGTAGATTTCTAAGAGGAACATACAATTTACTTCTATCTGGCCATGAACATCAGCAGGGCGCTGGCGTCAACGATGATCTATTTGCTGGGCAAAGTGCGTATTTAGAGGGGGGCGTACTTCAGTCGCATGATAAAGATCAGCTTGCAGGATCATCATTTAATGTGGTGCTGATCGATACGGAAGACAAGTTATTTAAAAGCGACATGTTTAAGTGGCATTCTTCTCGATACATTTCTGAAGATGGCGGATCTTCATGGGCAGACTATAGAAGGCTTCCAGAAAAAAGTACGAATCAGTTTGTAGTTGAAGCCTCCTTTATGGAAATTTTGAATGATCCTGGGGCTACCTTTCGACATCCAACAAAGCAGTCTCTTAGACTGCACGACGTGTTCATATACCCCGACATTCGCAAGAGAGATGATGATAGTCGAGGACAGAAAGGTATTCTAAGTAGTTCTACACTTCGGACAGTTGAGAGCATTAAGAATGGCTTATTGCTACGGGGAGATGAAAAATACGGAAAAACTAGTCTCTTGTTTCAACTTTTTCTTCACTATCACGATCTTGGAATGGTTCCGCTGTATCTGAATGGGGCTTCAATTGATGGCGCTAGTGAAACAGATATTTTAAAAAAGGTAGACCGTGCTGTTAAAGAACAGTATGGAGCAGCAAATGTGGCTTTGTTTAAGCAGACGTCGCGAGATAGAAAAATACTTTTGCTAGATGACATCGATCAGATTCGGATTCCGCAGAAATTTCAAGGCGCCGCTTTATCAGTTTTATTAAGAGGCTATATTGGTTTTATAGCGACATCTGATCAAGTCTTTGAGATTAGTGAAATTGCCTCGTCAGATTTCGCTGCACTGGCAAAGCTTTGGGATCAATATGAAGTATTGGCATTTGGACACAAATTGCGCTATCAATTAGTAAAGAAATGGAATGCACTTGGAGATGTGCGTCTAACCAAGCTAACGGAATCTGAAAAGAAAAATGCGAAGGCTGAAGAGCTGCTTAATAAAGTTATCGGAAAAAATTATGTGCCTTCTGCGCCAATTTATTTGCTCACGCTTTTACAAAGCGTTGAGTCGATAAAAGGGAACGATTTAGCGAATAGCGCATTTGGACACTATTATCATTATTTGATAGTTCAGTCATTGAATGAAGCGGCAATAAAACCGGATCGTCTCGATGAGTTATTCCATTATTGCTCTCAACTGGCTTGGTTCGTAAAACAAGGCTCACTTCGTGAGCTAAGTCATGAAGATTTACAGAAGTTCAATTTAGATTTTTCTGAGAAATACCTTGCGGTAGATTTGGGCGTTCGCATTGAAGAGTTAATTGCTTCAAAAATTCTCAGCAGACGCGGGAGCTACTACCATTTTACTTATCCATATCATTTTTATTTTTTCTTGGGACGATATTTGTCTGAAAATATTACGCGAGAAGACATCCGTGCATATATAAAGCACTATTGTTCACATTTATACGTTCGTGAACATGCCAACACTATTTTATTTTTGACTCACCATTCGAAGGATCGATTCATCTATGAGTCAATTATGACAGTCCTAAAAGATCTTTTTAAGGACGTCAACGCTCTAGACCTGGAAACTGATACAGAACTGCTTAATGCGCTTGTGAATGAGGCTCCCAAGCTTGTCTATCACGACGGCGATGTAGAGAAACGACAAGAGGAGATGAGAGCGGCTCAAGATGACTACGATGCGAAGCATCCGATAGAGAAGGAATCGAATGCTACTGAGCAAGTGGGAAAACTAGAGTTGTGGGCGCAGCTCAATTTGGCAGTTAAGACAGCCGAAATTCTCGGTCAAATCTTAAAGAACCATTATGCGTCAATTGAGAATCCACAAAAGGAACTAATGACGGACGAAATCTTCTCTGGGTCATTGAAAGCAACTCGGAAGATACTAGATGAATTACTGGCGCGACGAGAGCTTCTAATTAGCACTATGGAAGGAGCCATAAAAAAATCAGAGGATTCGCTCAAAGATGAAAAATTAAATGATCGTGCCAAGCGAGCGATGTTTAATATGCTTGGCTTAATGACACTCGCCTTTATTTGTAAGACAGCTAGTTGTGTTAATTCAGAATATATTAGGGGTGTCGTGCGGAAGGTTGCCAAAAACAACGGTTCAAATGCTTATGAATTGATAGATATAGCCGTAAGCCTTGATTTTCCAGGGTCAATTCCATTTGATGATATTAGAGCCTTAAAAGAAGAAAATGAAAGCAACATATTTGTGAAACGTCTTTTGCAGTCACTTGTTATTGCCCACCTTTATATGTTCAAGACTCAGGATGCTGATAAACAGCGTCTATGTTCAATTTTGGATATAGATATTTCTTATCAGCGCATGATTGATGTACGAGGCAAAGATGTTAAGAAGGCCAAGTACTAAGCATGTGTGTCTAGTATGCATGGGGTGCTAGAGTTCTTTTTTTATCTATTGATAAAGTCTCCTGCCGTGGCTTTGTTGATATCTAGCGGTTTTATCGCTTCGTACTTTTCCAGTTTTTCTTTGGCCTCGTCCTCCGGGATAGCCTCGCCGTCCAGGAAGTAGGACGTGTGCTTCACGTTGGTGGTGTCCAGATAGTCGACGGTCACCAGGTTCTCGAGCTTGCTCTCCACGAAACTCTTGTTGACGGGCAAGGGCTCGTTGCGCAGGGAGTTCTCGAGCCCTATGTAGCGCGCGTTGTTGGCGCCGCCGCTGAACACGAACAGGGTACCCACCGAGGAATCCGTGCGGTGGGAGACGGGGTAGTAGCCGATGAGCGGCACCAGGGAGGTCTCGCGCTTGCCGTCCACCGAGAGGGTGAGGGCGATGAAACTGTAGACCTGGCAGTGGATGTTGTAGGCGAATCCGCTCACGTTGTTCACGTAGAGCTGGGTCTCGTCGTACTTCTGGGTGCCGGGGTTGAAGATGTAGGACGTCTGCACCGAGAAGTGCGGCTGCTGGGCCTGGGAGTTCAGGGCCAGCTGCTGGTTGCTGATGCGGTAGGAGGCGAGGGAGACGAACAGCGCGGCGAGGCCGAACAGCAGCGAGGTGAAGATCTCGAAATAGATTTTGTTGCGTTCGAGGAAGCTTTTCATGGACTCAGGCGGCGATGATCTCTTGCAGGGGTAAACGAGGGATTTTGGCGCCTGGCTAGGCGCAAACGGCCGAGAACCCGGAGCGTACTCTTAGTGTACGTGAGGACTTCGAGGGCGTTTGGAACAACGCCAGGTGACAAAAGACCCGTTTACCTTATTTTTTCTTGCTCTGGCGGGCGAGTAGGACGGTAGCCGTTTCAAGCTCCGCCGGCTCGCCCTGGCTGATGAACTCCTTGAGCGTGATCTTGCCCAGGGTCTCGTTGGCGGCCGTGTCCAGCTTGCGGATGACGTCCTCCGCCTGGGGGATGGTCTTGATGTGCTTGTCCGCGTCGCCCTGCTGCTCGGGGTTGCGGCGCACGGCCATCACCACCTCCCGCAGCGTCATCTCCGCGATGTCGTAGGCGGGCATGTAGCGTCGGATCTTGCCGGAGACCACCGCCAGGAGCCCGCGCTGGCACAGGCGTTCCAGCACGTTGAGGATGAGGTCGGTGGGCAGGTGCAGGCGGCGCGCCAGCTGCTCGCGGGACCACGGCGTGTGGCCCTCCTCGTAGGCGCGGCCGACCAGGTACATGATGTGCACCGCCACCCGCTCCATGGTGCGCCCACCCACCTCGTTGTGCTTCAGGCCGTAGCGCACCAGCTCCGGGTTCTGCACGTAGAACGCGATCTGGGTCCCGATGAGCACGATGATCCAGCTCGTGTAGAGCCACACCATGAACATCATCATGATGGCGAAGCCGGAGTAGATGGCGGTGAGCCGCGTGGACTGCGCCGAGAGCTCGGTGAAGATGTAGCCCGCCACCTCCCAGCCCACGCCGGCGATGACGGCGCCGATGAGCGCGGCGCGGAACTGCACGTGGGTGTTCGGCACGAACATGTAGAGGAACGTGAACGCGAAGATCACGAACACGTAGGGCAGGAGCTTGGCGGCGGCCACCAGTAGCACACCCACCGGTGCGAGGTCGATGATGTGCTGCACCACGGACTGGCTGCTGATGGTGGCGGTGAGGCCGAAGGCGGACACCAGCAGCAGCGGACCGATGAGGATGACGCTGATGTAGTGGCCGAAGCCCTCCATGAACCCCCGCGGCTCGCGCACGCGCCACACGTGGTTGAACGCCGTCTCCACCATGCGCACGGTGGTGACCACGGTGTAGAGCAGGAGCGCCAGGCCCACGGTGCCGAGGATGCCGGCCTTCACGTTGTTGACGAAGTCGATGACCTTGGCGGCGATCTCGACGCCGCGGGCGCCGAGCGGCATGAACAGGTTGGCGAGCAGGGGTTGCAGCTTGTGCTGCACGCCGAAGCCCTTGAGCACCGAGAAGGCGAAGGCCAGGAACGGCACCAGCGCCAGGATGGTGATGTACACCAGCGCCATGGCGCGGATGCGCAGGTCGCCGTAGAGGAGCTCGTCCATGAGCACGTTGCCCATCCGCACCCAGAAGGTGAGGACACGGCGCGTGCGGCTCATGGAGTACACGTCCTGCTGCCAGACGGCGCTGCTGAACTTATCTGAGAGGCGCTTGAGCATGCTTAATCCTAACGCAAATCGTTGTTTTTGACCGTTTTTAGGGCTTCGCGCCGCTGCTCCACGCGGCCTCTAGCCGATCCCCAAGCCTTCATCCTCGGCGCCGGGGATGGTGAGGGCCTTGCGCAGGCGCAGGGCGTCGGTCTCATCTTCGTAGTACTCGAGCCAGGTGCCGTGCTGGCGGTAGCCCAGGGCGCGGTAGAGCGCGTAGGCGGCAGGGTTGTCCTCGCGGATCTCCAGGCGCATGTGCAGCGCGCCGCGCTCCAGCACCGCCTGCTCGGCGGTCTTCAGCAGCGTGCGGCCGAGCCCCAGGCGCCGCGCGTCCGGGTCCACCGCGAGAGACTCCAGGTGCGCCTGGCGGCCGCGCACGCGGATGAGCGCATAGCCCAAGACCGCGCCGCCCTGCTCGGCGACCAGCAGCACGGCGCTCTTGCCCTTGAGGGCGCGGGTGAAGTCCAGGCGGGTGAGGCGGTCGGTCTGGAAGGAACGATGCTCGATGGGGAGGAGAGCGTCGATGTCTCTGAGCGTGGCGAGGCGGATCATGGTTCTTGGCTCGTTGCGGTTGCCCCTATTTTATCTGTTCTTCGGTGCTGGCTCCAAAAGGGGCCAAAAGCTGCCGACGCTTTTGGCACTAACGGTTACCGCCACCATCGACTTCCAAGGCCGGCTCATCCAGCAAGGGGACTTGCTCTCTCAATGCCTGCAGGTGCTCTTCCCAGTAGCGCGGTCCGTCGAACCAGGGGAAGGCGCGGGGGAAGGCCGGGTCGTCCCAGCGGCGGGCGATCCAGCAGGCGTAATGCATCATGCGCAGGGTGCGCAGCGGTTCCACCAGCCACAGTTCCAGGGCATCGAACTCCGCGAACTGCTCGTAGCCCTCCAGCACCGCCGCGAGCTGGAGCTGCATCTCATGGCGCTCGCCCGAGAGCAGCATCCACAGGTCCTGCACCGCGGGGCCGGTGCCGGAGTCGTCGAAGTCCACGAAGTGGGGGCCATCGTCGGTCCAGAGCACGTTGCCCGGGTGGCAGTCCCCGTGCAGGCGCAGCGTGGAGACATCCCCTGCCCGCCCGTAGCAGCGCTCGATGCCCGCCAGCAAGAGGTCCGTGACCTCCTTATAGCGGGGCTTCAGGTTGTCCGGGATGAAGCGGCTCTCCAGCAGCCAGTCCCGCGGGATGCGGCCGTAGGTCTCGGCGTTGATCACGTGGCGGTGGTGGAAGGGCTTGGTCCTGCCGACGGCATGGATGCGGCCCAGGAAGCGGCCCATCCACTCCAGGTTCTCCTCGCGCTCCAGGTCCGGCGCGCGGCCACCCTGGCGCGGGAACACAGCGAAGCGGTAGCCGGCATGGTGCAGCAGGGTACGGCCGTCCTGGTGGGCGATGGGCGGCACGGCGGGGATCTCCCGCTCCTTGAGCTCGGCGGTGAACGCGTGCTCCTCGAGGATGGCAACGTCGGTCCAGCGGCCCGGGCGGTAGAACTTGGCCACCAGGGGTTTGCCGTCCTCCACGCCCACCTGGTACACGCGGTTTTCGTAGCTGTTGAGCGCGAGCAGCGTGCCATCCGGCCGCCAGCCGGCGGCTTCTATGGCGTTCAGCACCTCGTCGGGAGTCAGCCCGGTATAAGGCGCCTCGTGGCTGGCAGTTGCTTCTTCCATCTCCATATATGCAGTGTAACCGTTATATCCTGTGGGCATGAGCCGCTATCCCGAACGCATCGTCTGCTTGACCGAGGAGACCACCGAGACGCTGTACCTCTTGAAGGAGGACGCGCGCATCGTCGGCATCTCCGGTTTCACGGTGCGCCCGCCCCAGGCAAGGCGCGAGAAGCCCAAGGTCTCCGCCTTCACCAGCGCCAAGCTCGACAAGATCGCAGCCTTGAAGCCAGACCTCGTATTGGGTTTCTCGGACCTGCAGGCGGACATCGCGGCGGAGCTCGTGAAGCTCGGCATCGAGGTGCACGTGTTCAACCACCGCACGGTGGCGGACATCTTCCGCATGATCTCCATGCTGGGCGGCATGCTCGGCTGCGAGGCCAAGACGCGCAGGCTGGTGGAGGAGCTGGAAGCGGGCCTCGAACGGTTGCGCACCGCCGCGGCCAGGCTGCCGCGCCGGCCGCGGGTCTACTTCGAGGAGTGGGACACGCCGCAGATCTCCGGCATCGCCTGGGTCTCGGAGCTCATCGGCATCGCGGGCGGGGCCGACATATTTCCGGAGCTGGCCAGGGAATCCCTCGCCAAGAACCGCATCGTGGCGGATCCCCTGGAGGTGCCGCGGCGCGCGCCGGATATCATCCTGGGCTCCTGGTGCGGCAAGAAGTTCAGGCCCAAGGAGGTGGCGGCCCGCCCCGGCTGGGGCGAGGTGCCGGCGGTGCGCAACGGGGAGCTGCATGAGATAAAGTCTTCCCTCATCCTGCAACCGGGGCCTGCGGCCCTCACGGATGGGGTCAATGTCATTCATTCGATTTTCGCGGCCTGGGCAGACCCGGGCCGTCAGGGATAGCGGCCTGCTGCTGCGCACCGCCGGCAGCGTGGCGGACGTGGTCACGCTCTTCCGCCTAGCCATCTTCCACGACATCAAGAGCACGCTGTTCGACTACGTCGTGAACGTGTGCATCACGCTGATGGCGCTGCTCCTGATGCGCCACATGCACACCGGCGCCTACACGGTGTTCTACAACTTCGTCACCGGGGTGCTGAACCCTGGCATCCTCATCATCATGGCTTCCCTCACCATCGTGCTGGTGGGGCTGGAGTTCATCTTCGTGGGGGTGACGTTCTTCCCCAAGGGCCACGTGCCGACGCTGATGGTGAAGCTCATCGCCAGCGTGCGCGACTCCATCGTGGTGCTGTCGGGCGCGGCGCTCGCGCTGGCGCTGCTGATGTTCGGCGGGGACCCGGTGGGGCGGCTCAAGGCCATGGCGCTGGCGGCGATGTACTTCGCCTTCGCCTACCTGATGGCGTTCCTGTGCCTGGCGCCGTTCTGGCTCGACTCGCGGCGCGTCACCGACCGCGTCGCGCTGGTGGCGGCGGGGGCGGGGCTGATCGCGCTGGTGTGGTTTTGGCCGGACCTGTTCGACCCGGACGTGCTGAAGCTGGACTCCATCATCGGGTGAGCCGGGGCGAGGCGCACCAGGGATGGTTAGAAGACGATCAATCGGCACGCATCAGCGTGTAAGTCTGTCGTAAGCTTCCCGATACTTGGCGGCGGTCTTCTGCAGGATGTCGTCGGGCAGCTTCGGACCCGGCGCCTTCTTGTCCCAGTCCAGCGTCTCCAGGTAGTCGCGCACGAACTGCTTGTCGAAGGAGGGCGGGCTCATGCCGGCCTGGTAGGTGTCCGCCGGCCAGAAGCGCGAGGAATCCGGCGTCAGCACCTCGTCGATGAGGTACATCTGGCCGGCCTTGTCCACGCCGAACTCGAACTTGGTGTCGGCGATGATGATGCCGCGCTCCAGCGCGTACTTGGCGGCGAACTCATAGATGGCGAGGGTGGTGTCGCGCACCTTTTCCGCCAGCGCGGGGTCCACCAGCTTGGTGACTGCCTCGAAGGGGATGTTCTCGTCGTGCTGGCCCTTGGGCGCCTTGGTGGCGGGCGTGAACAGCGGCTGGGGCAGCTTCTCGGCCTGCTGCATGCCCTTGGGCAGCGGGATGCCGCACACCGCGCCGGTCTTCTGGTAGTCCTTCCAGCCGGAGCCGATGAGGTAGCCGCGCGCCACCGCTTCCACGGGCAGCGCGCGCAGCTTGCGCACCACCATGGCGCGGTCCTTCAGCATGGCGCGCTCGGCCGGGTCGCTGACCACGCTCTCGACGGCGATGTCCGTGAGCTGGTTTGGTATGATGTGCGCCGTCTTGTCGAACCAGAAGCGCGAGATGCCCGTGAGCACCGCGCCCTTGCCGGGGATGGGGTCGGGCAGCACCACGTCGAAGGCCGAGAGGCGGTCGGTGGTGACGATCAGGAGGTGCTCGGGGCCCGCGTCGTAGATGTCCCGCACCTTGCCCCGATGCACCAGCGGCAGGCCTTTGAGGCGGGTCTCGAACACGGGGGTCTGCGCGGCAGTCATGGGGAATCCAGCACTTGAAGTGCGCGTATCTTGCCACATGCATCAGCTTGAAGTAATCCTCCGGGAAAACCACGCATGAACCTCGTCGGCCTGCTCATCGGGGCGGTGATCGGCTTCCTCCTCGGCGGCCCGCTGGGCGCCATCATCGGCGCCATGCTCGGCCAGAGCGTCTCCGTGGGCGTGTCCCGCGGCGGCTGGAGCGGCCACGACTCGGCGCGCTCGCAGCAGGCGTTCTTCGAGGCCACCTTCTCGGTGATGGGCCACGTGGCCAAGGCCGACGGCGTCGTGTCGCCGGACGAGATCCAGGCCGCGCGCAACGTGATGGCGCACATGAACCTGGACGAGGCGCAGCGCCAGGCCGCCGTCGAGCATTTCAACCGCGGCAAGCTGCCGGACTTCGACCTGGATGCGCAACTCAAGGCCCTGCGCGCCGCCTGCCACGGGCGCCACGACCTCATGGGCATGTTCCTGCAGATCCAGCTGCACGCGGCCATGGCGGACGGCACCGTGCACCCGGCGGAGCGCGTGGTGCTGGAGCGCATCTGCGCGCTCCTCGGCATCTCGGTGTACGAGCTCAACCAGTACGAGCAGTTCATCCGCGCCCAGGCGCGCTTCCGGCGCGATGCCGACAGCCGCAGCCCGGAGGCGCGCCGGGACGAACTCGGCGCCGCCTACCAGACGCTGGGCGTCGCGGCCACCGCCACGGACGCGGAGATCAAGACCGCCTACCGCCGACTGATGAAGGAGAACCACCCGGACAAGCTGGTGGCGCGCGGCCTGCCGGAGAACATGATCAAGCTGGCTCAGGAGAAGGTGCAGCAGATCAATGTCGCGTACGACCTGATCAAGTCTTCCCGCGGGATAAAATAGCTCAGAAGCTGCTGCGCTCGGCGGGGCGTCGTTGCGCTTCGGACTCGCAGTCGGTCATGCACTCAAATGTGCACTCCCTCCTGCTCGCCTCGCACGCCTAGCCCCGCCTTCGCTCGCGACGCTTCTGAGGGGATTTGTAGAATTTAGTCGGTGATCTTAGGGAAAGGTAGGAGTCACATGGAGAAGCCGCAAGACTACGTCGAGGAGAGCCGCGTCGGCTTCTGGTTCCTCGGCACGTTCACCTGGAAACGCCACGTGGTGGAGCGCGCGCTCAAGGACCTGGCGCGGCTGCTGCCGCAGCCGGGCGCGCGGTTCGACACGGTACTGGACGCGGGCTGCGGCCAGGGGCGGGCGCTGCAGCCGCTGGCGGAACGCTTCAAGCCCAGGCGCCTGATCGGTACCGACGTGGATACCCATGGCCTGGAGGCGGCACGGGTCGAGGCTGCGAAGTTCGGCCTCGCGCCGGAGCTCATGGAGGCGGACTGTGCCGCCATCCCGCTGCCGGATGCCAGCGTGGACCTCATCTTCTGCCACCAGACCCTGCACCACCTGGTGCGGCAGGAGGAGACGCTCCGGGAGTTCAACCGGCTGCTGAGACCCGGCGGCCTGCTGCTCGTCGCCGAGTCCACCAAGGCCTACATCCACTCCTGGGTGATCCGGCTGTTCTTCCGCCACCCCATGCACATGCAGCACACGGCCGAGGAGTACCTGGACATGGTGCGCCGCGCCGGCTTCGAGTTCGGCGAGGCGAACGTCTCCTATCCCTACCTGTGGTGGAGCCGCGCCGCGGACTTCGGTCTCCTGGAGACGCTGCACATCAGGAAACCGCCGCCCCATGGGCAGCGCGTTGAGACCTTGGTGAATCTGGTAGCCAGGAAGCCCGGTTGATAGCGCCGCTCAAAGCGTCGCGAGCGCAGCAGCTTTGAATTAGTCGGAGGAGAGGTAGGCGCCCGACATCGCGATGAGCACCACGACGATGCCGAGCGCGAGGTTCAGGCCCATCACCCGGCGGATCTGGCCCATGGCCTTCAACGCCTGCTCAGCATCCTTCGCCTCCACCGCGCGCTTCAGGCGCGGGTAAGGGGCGGAGTTGATGTGGCCGAACAGCGCCATCATCAGCACGCCCAGTCCCATCATCAGGTTCACGAACAGGGGCGCGTTGGCGAAGCCATCGAAGCTGTTGAACACCATGTAGATGCCGCTCGCGAGCAGCGCGACGATGGTGGCCCACACCCAGGGGAAGAAGCGGCCGAAGAAGCCGGCCCAGATGCGGGCCCGGAGCAGGGTCTCCAGTTCCGCCAGCACCGGGCGGGCGGCGAGGTAGGCGAAGAACATGCCGCCGACCCAGACGATGACGGCGAGGATGTGCAGGGTGATGGCGACGACGGGCATGGGCGGACACCTCTTATTTGCCGTGCGACGGGCAGGATAGCACCCCGCGGCTGAAAACCCCCGGTGATTAAGTTAAAGTGTGCCCCCATGGGAATGCCCCAGCTCATCGCCCCCTCCATCCTTTCCGCCGACTTCGCCCGCCTGGGAGAAGAGGTGGACGCCGTGCTCAAGGCCGGCGCGGACATGGTGCACTTCGACGTGATGGACAACCATTACGTGCCGAACCTCACCATCGGCCCGGTGGTATGCGAGGCGCTGCGCAAGCACGGGGTGAAGGCGCCCATCGACGTGCACCTGATGGTGAAGCCGGTGGACCGCATCGTGCCGGACTTCGCCAAGGCCGGCGCCACCTACATCACCTTCCATCCCGAGGCCAGCGAACACGTGGACCGCACTCTCGCGCTGATCCACGACCAGGGCTGCAAGGCCGGTCTCGTGTTCAACCCGGCGACGCCGCTGGACTACATGAAGCACGTGATGGACAAGCTGGACATGGTGCTCATCATGTCCGTGAACCCCGGCTTCGGCGGCCAGTCCTTCATCCGCGCCAGCCTGGACAAGCTGCGCGAAGCCAGGGCTCTCATCAACAAGTCCGGCCGTGAGATCCGCCTGGAGATCGACGGCGGGGTGAAGGCGGATAACATCCGCGAGATCGCCGCTGCCGGCGCCGACACCTTCGTGGCGGGCTCGGCCATCTTCGGCGCCAAGGACTATGGCGCCGTCGTCCAGCAGATGCGCGCGGAACTCGCCAAAGCCAAGTCCTGATCCCTTTCCGATGAACATCCAACTGGTAGCGTTCGACTTGGACGGCACACTCGTGGACAGCGCCGCGGACATCGCGCGCGCGGTGGACAAGGCGCTGGAGTCCCTGGGCCAGCGTTCCTACGGCGTGCAGCAGGTGAAGGGCTGGGTGGGCGAGGGCCTCACCAAGCTCCTGAAGCGCGCGCTCACCGGCAAGCTGGACGGCGAGCCGGATGCGGAACTCCTGGCGGACGCGCGGGCCGCGTTCCGCCGCTTCTACGCGGCAGAAGTGTGCGTGGACACCCGCCTCTATCCCGGCGCGCTGGAAGCGCTCGACGCGCTGGCGGGCCGCTGCCGCCTCGCCTGCGTCACCAACAAGTCCGCCGAGTTCACCGAGCCCCTGCTGGAACGGCTCGGCGTGCGAGGCCGCTTCGACACGGTGGTGAGCGGCGACACGGTGCCGGCCCTGAAGCCCGATCCACGCCCGCTCTTGCTCGCGGCGGAGCGGGTGGGGGTCGCCCCTGCCATGAGTTGCATGGTGGGGGATTCGCGGGCCGACATATTGGGGGCCCGGGCCGCGGGCTTCCGCGCGGTGGCGGTGTCCTACGGTTACCGGCAGGACGAGGACCTCCTGGCGCTGGGCGCGGAGGTGGAGCTAGACAGCCTGGCGGAGCTGCCGCCCTGGCTCGCGGGGCTTGCCCCTGCGGCGGCCAGCCGTTAATGTCTTGGCTCGGTTCGAAGGGGCATAAACCCATGTCTTCCACGGTCTTCCTGAGCAACGGAGCAGTCGCGGCCTCGCGCCACAGCTGGCGATGGCGCTGACGCGTCCGCGTCGTGCCGTATCGCAACCTCCGTCTCTCAGGGTGACCGTCCCATGGACCAACAGCGCTTTGACGCCTTAAAGGCCGCCGGCTACAACCGCATCCCCGTGGTGCGCGAGCTGCTCGCGGACCTCGACACCCCCCTCAGCACCTACCTCAAGCTCGCGAACGCGCCCCACACCTTCCTCCTGGAATCGGTGCAGGGCGGCGAGACCTGGGGCCGCTACTCCATCATCGGGCTCACCGCCGCCGCGCTATTCACGGTGCGGGACGGCGTGTCCCGGGTGCAGACCGCCTCCGGCTGGGAGCAGGTATCGGAGGAACCCTTCGCGGCGCTGGAGGCATTCCGCACGCGGTTCCGCGTGCCGGTGATGCCCGGCCTGCCGCGCTTCAGCGGCGGCCTCGTGGGCTACTTCGGCCACGAGGCGGTGGGCTACATCGAGCCGCAGCTCGCGGACGCGGTGGCGAGCGACGAGCTCGGCTGCCCGGACATCTGCCTGATGCTGGCCGAGGAACTGGTGGTCTTCGACAACCTGCGCGGCACGGTGCAGATCGTGGTGCACGCGGACCCGGCGCAGCCGGACGCGTTGCTGCGCGCCGAGCGGCGCCTCGAGGACCTCACCTCCCGGCTGCGCGGTCCGGCCCGCTATCCCTCGCGCGCCGGCTACTCCGGCAGCAGCGCGGGACAGTTCCGCTCCAGCTTCGAGGTGGCGGACTTCTGCCGCGCGGTGGAGAAGGTGCGCGACTACATCCGTGCCGGCGACGCGTTCCAGGTGGTGCTGTCGCAGCGCCTGTCGGCGCCGTTCTCCGGTTCCGCCCTGGACGTGTACCGGGCCCTACGCGTCATGAACCCCTCGCCCTACATGTACCACCTGGATTTCGGCACGTTCCAGGTGACAGGTTCCTCGCCGGAGGTGCTGGTGCGGGTGGAGGACGGCGAGGTGACGCTGCGCCCCATCGCCGGCACGCGCCCGCGCGGCCGCACGCCGGAGGAGGACGACCGGCTGGCCGAGGACCTCTTGGCGGACGCCAAAGAGCGGGCGGAGCACGTGATGCTCCTGGACCTGGGGCGCAACGACGTGGGCCGGGTGGCGGAGACCGGCAGCGTGCGCCTCTCGGACCGCATGGTGATCGAGCGCTATTCCCACGTGATGCACATCGTCTCGGAGGTGCGGGGGCGCCTCAAGGCCGGGCTCGGGCCGCTGGAGGTGCTCAAGGCCTGCTTCCCGGCCGGCACCGTGAGCGGCGCGCCCAAGGTGCGGGCCCTGGAGATCATCCGCGAACTGGAACCCTCGGAGCGGGGCATCTATTCCGGCGCCGTTGGGTACCTGGGCTGGAACGGCAACCTGGACACGGCCATCGCGATCCGCACTGCCGTCATCAAGGACGGTAAGCTGCACGTGCAGGCGGGGGCCGGCATCGTGCATGATTCGGTGCCGGAGAACGAGTGGCATGAGACCCTGAACAAGGCCAGGGCTTTGCTCCACGCTATAGAGATGACCCGGGCTGAGGGCGGCAGGGGCTCCGTATGATCCTGATGATCGACAACTACGATTCCTTCACCTACAACCTGGTGCAATACCTGGGCGAGCTGGGCGCGGAGGTGGAGGTGCGCCGCAACGACGCGCTGGGCGTCTCGGACGTCGCCGCCATGGGACCCGAGGGCATCGTGCTTTCGCCGGGGCCCTGCACGCCCAACGAGGCGGGCATCTGCCTGGACCTTGTGAAGGAGCTGGGCGGGCGGCTGCCGATCCTGGGCGTCTGCCTCGGCCACCAGGCCATCGGCCAGGCCTTCGGCGGGCGCATCGTGCACGCGGGCCAGGTGATGCACGGCAAGGTCTCGCGCATCCGCCACTCAGGCAAGGGCGTGTTCCGCGGCTTGCCGGACGGCTTCGAGGCCACGCGCTACCATTCGCTGGTCATCGCCAAGGACTCGGTGCCGGACTGCCTGGAGGTCACCGCCTGGACCGAGGACGAGTCCGGTGAGATGGAGGAGATCATGGGTGTGCGGCACAAGACGCTGCCCATCGAGGGCGTGCAGTTCCATCCTGAATCGATCCTCACCCAGCACGGCCACGACTTGCTGCGCAACTTCCTGACAGGCTGACATGGACATCAAGGACGCCATCAGCCAGATCGTGGACCACCAGCACCTGGATGAGGCGGCCATGCAGGCGGTGATGCGCCAGATCATGACCGGCGGCGCCACGCCGATCCAGATCGGCGGCTTCCTCGCCGGCCTGCGCGCCAAGGGCGAGACGGTGGAGGAGATCAGCGCTGCCGCGCGCGTGATGCGCGAGCTCGCCATGCCGGTCAAGGTGGACACCCATAACCTCGTGGATACCTGCGGCACCGGCGGCGACGGCCGCCGCATCTTCAACGTCTCCACCGCCGCCGCGTTCGTGGTGGCCGCCGCAGGCGGGCGCGTGGCGAAGCACGGCAACCGCTCCATGTCGAGCAAGTCGGGCAGCGCGGACCTCCTGGAGGCCATGGGCGTGCCGCTGGAACTGCCGCCGGAGCGGGTGGTGGAATGCATCGAGAAGGTGGGCCTGGGGTTCATGTTCGCCCCGGCGCACCATCCGGCTGCGCGCTACGCGGCCGCGCCGCGGCGCGAGCTCGGCACGCGCACCTTGTTCAACCTGCTGGGCCCCCTCACCAACCCCGCCAACACGCCGCACCAGCTGCTCGGCGTGTTCGCGCAACGCTGGATCGAGCCGCTGGCCCAGGTGCTGCGTTCCCTGGGCAGCCGCCATGTGCTGGTGATCCACTCGGAGGACGGGCTGGACGAGATCAGCCTCGCCGCGCCCACGCAGGTGTGCGAACTCAAGGACGGCGGGCTCAGGAGCTACACCGTGCGCCCCGAGGACTTCGGCATCGCGAGCCAGGCGCTGGACCCGCTGGAGGTGGACGGTCCCCAGGCGAGCCTCGCGCTGGTGAAGCGCGCGCTCGGCGACGAGCCCGGCCCGGCGCGGGACATGCTGGCGCTGAACGCGGGCGCCGCGCTCTACGCGGCGGACGTGGCGGCTTCCTTCGCCGAGGGCGTGGAGCGGGCCCGGACCACGCTCGCGGACGGCGCCGCCGCGCGCAAGCTGGAAGAGTTCGTCGAGGCAGTGCGATGAGCGGCCCCCAAAATAGCGGGGACATCCTGAAGCGCATCCTCAAGGCCAAGGCCGAGGAAGTGGCGGCCGGCAGCGCCGAGCGCCCGCTCAAGCAGCTGCGGGCCGAGCTGGGGTCCGCGCCGGAGCCCCGGGACTTCCTGGGGGCGCTGCAAAGCGCGCAAGCCTCCGGCCGGGCGGGGGTGATCGCCGAGATCAAGAAGGCCTCTCCCAGCCAGGGCGTGATGCGCCCGCAGCTGGACGTGGCGGCGGTGGCGCGGAGCTATGCCGCCGCCGGCGCGAGCTGCCTCTCCATCCTCACGGACAAGGAGTTCTTCCACGGCGAGGCCGCCTGCCTCACGGCGGGCCGCGAGGCCTGCATGCTGCCGGTGCTGCGCAAGGACTTCATCATCGATCCCTGGCAGGTGTACGAGTCGCGGGTCATGGGCGCGGACTGCATATTGCTGATCGTGCGCGCGCTCGGCGACGCGCAGCTCGCGGACCTGGCGGCGCTGGCCTCGGACTTAGGGATGGACTCACTGCTGGAGGTGCACGACGGGGAAGAGCTGGAGCGGGCGCTGGCCCTCGAGCCTCCCTTCGTGGGCATCAACAACCGCAACCTGGCAAGCTTCCACACGGACACGGGCGTGACGCTGGGGCTGCTGCCCCGCATCCCCGAAGGCTGCCTGGTGGTGACCGAGAGCGGCATCCGGACCCGCGATGATGTGCAACTGATGCGCCGGAACGGCGTGCATGGCTTTCTAATCGGCGAGACGTTCATGAGAGCGCCCGACCCCGGCGCCAAGCTCGCCGAGCTATTTGCCTAGCCGCTGTTCAGCTCTTGAGCGAACTCATGTCGATGACGAACCTGTAGCGGACGTCGCTCTTCAGCATCCGCTCGTAGGCCTCGTTGATCTTCTGGATCGGGATCATCTCCACGTCCGAGACGATGCCGTGCTTGCCGCAGAAATCCAGCATCTCCTGGGTCTCAGCGAGGCCGCCGATCAGCGAGCCCGCCACGGACTTGCGGCCGCCCACCAGGGCGCCGGGGTTCAAGGGCGGCACCAGCGGGGTCATCTGTCCCACGATCACAAGGGTGCCGTCGCGCTTCAGGGTAGCGACGTAGGGGTTCACGTCGTGCTCGTTGGGCACGGTGTCGAGGATGAGGTCGAAGCGGCCGGCCACGGCCTTCATCTGCGCCGGGTCCGTGGAGATGACCACGTGGTCCGCGCCCAGGCGCCGGGCCTCCGCTTCCTTGCCCGGTGTGCGGGTGAAGAGCGTCACCTCGGCGCCGAAGGCCTTGGCGAACTTGAGGCCCATGTGGCCGAGACCGCCCAGGCCCACGATGGCGAGCCGGGTGCCCTTGCCGGCCTTCCAGTGGCGCAGCGGCGAGTAGAGGGTGATGCCGGCGCACAGCAGCGGCGCCGCGCCCTTCATGTCCAGGTTCTCAGGGATGCGCAGCACGAACTTGCGGGAGGCCACGATGCGCTCGGAGTAGCCGCCCCGCGTGACGGACCGGTCCTGCCGGTCCAGGTTGTTGTAGGTGAAGGTCGCGCCTTCCACGCAGTACGGCTCCAGTCCCTCCCGGCAGGATTCGCAGCGCTGGCAGGAATCCACCAGGCAGCCCACGCCCACGAGGTCGCCGGGCTTGAAGTCCTTTACCTCCCGGCCCACTGCGGTCACGCGCCCCACGATCTCGTGGCCGGGCACGATGGGGTAGCGGGTGCGGCTCCATTCGTTGCGCGCCTGATGGATGTCGGTGTGGCAGACGCCGCAGTAGAGGATGTCGATGGCCACGTCGTCGGCGCGCAGGTCGCGGCGCTCGAAGTCGAAGGGGGCGAGGGGCGTGGTGGCGGACTGGGCGGCGTAGGCGCGGGTCGGCTGCGGCATGGGTCCTCCAAAAAAGTGAGGGCCGCGCCGCCGGGCGGCGCAGCCCTTTGCATCGAGGATTATAGGCCCGCGTTCAGCGGTGGGCGTGGGCGAGCTGGCGGCTCAAGGGGATGGTGACGTCGCTGTCCACGCGCGCGCCGTAGACCACGATGGTCTTGCCGGAGGCGCCAATGAGTCCCTGCTCCTCCAGCGCCTTCAGCACGCGGCCCGCCATCTCACGCGAGCAGCCGACGATGCGGCCGATCTCCTGGCGGCTGATGCGGATCTGCATGCCGTCGGGGTGGGTCATGGAGTCGGGCTGCTGGCACAGGTCCAGGAGCGTGCGGGCGATGCGGCCGGTGACGTCCAGGAACGCGAGGTCGCTGACCTTGCGGGTGGTGCGCTTGAGGCGCGCGACCAGCTGGCCGGCGAGGGCGAACAGCAGGTCCGGGTCGTTATGGGCGAGCTCGCGGAAGCGCGCGTAGCTGATCTCGGCGAGCTGGCATTCGCTGCGGGTGCGCACCCAGGCGCTGCGGGTCGAGTCCTCGGTGAACAGGCCCATCTCGCCGAAGAACTCGCCGCGGTTGAGGTAGGCCACCACGATCTCGTTGCCGTCCTCGTCCTCGACGATGACCGCCACCGAGCCCGCGATCACCAGGAACAGGCTGCTGGAGGCGTCGCCGGCGTTGACCACGGGCGTCTTGGCGACGAAGTGACGGATGTGGCAATGGCTGACGAACCGGTCCAGGACCGGTATGTCGAACTTGCGCGGCTGATCTAGCGGCATGCGTTGGCGACCTGCAGATGCGAAACTCTTCACTAACGTACCATGATAACCATCACGGTACTCTCGGGTATTTCCCCCGTCTTTCCCAAGCGCGCCCCAAGAATTCTCCTGGGAAAACAGTCGCTTATACGACCCATCCGCGGCCGCCCATGTCGCTCCGGCGAGGGCCTGGATAGAATGGCGCGCCTTCGTGGGGCGCTGTCCAGCCGAGCTTGAGGGAAAACTTCCGTGTCCAAAATGAGTTTCTTGTACCTGGTGACCGGACTCATGGCCTGCGTGTACGGCGGGCTGCTGCTGTGGAGCGCGAAGAACGCGGGACAGGAGCCGGGCGCGGAGCACTGGCTCAACTCCGAGGAAGTGAAGAACAGCCGCTTCAACAACTTCGAGAACATGCGCTACATCATGAAGCCCGAGCGCAAGAACATCAGCTTCAGCCGCAGCAAGGGACGCGCCTATGCGATGCTCGCCATAGGCCTGGCTCTCATCGTCATGGCTTTCACTTAAAAGCGGCTGCGCCCGGCAGGGCGTGGGATCGAAGGGAAATCAGATCCAATAGGCCGTCGTCGTCATCACCTTCGACATGAGCTGCATGCAGGCGCACACCGGCGCCGGCAGCGGCCTGCCGCCGGCGCGCTCCGCCTCGGCGCCGTGGCGGGCCTCGTCGTCCCGCATCTGCTCGAGGATCGCGCGGCTGCGCCGGTCCTGTTCCGGCAGGCGCTTCAGGTGTCCATCGAGATGCCGTACCACCTGCCGCTCGGTCTCGCCCAGGAACCCCAGGCTTACCGCGTCGCCCGCGAGGCCCGCGAGCGCGCCCAGGGCGAAGGAGCCGGCGTACCAGAAGGGATCGAGCTTGCTCACCGAACCATCCAGTTCCTTGAGCCGCTGCTCGCACCAGGCGAGATGGTCCACCTCCTCGTCGGAGGACTTGGCCATGGCGGCCTGCACCTTCGGGTCCCGCGCCATGAAGGCCTGGCCCTGGTAGAGGGCCTGGGCCGCGATCTCGCCGGCGTGGTTCACGCGCATGAGGCGCGCCGCTTCCTGGCGCTGCGCCTCGTCCAGCTCATCCGCCAGCGGCAGCTTCGCCGCCGGGTTGGGCCGCGCCGCCGCCCGCACGCCGCCGCCGGTGGAGGTGCGCAGGGCATGCTCCAGCTCGGAGAGCACTTTGTCGAAGGGCGTCAGGCGGCGGGTGGTCATGCACCGAATTATATGCCCGGTGCAGGTCACCTGTTCGAGAGCTGGATCGGGTTGCCGTCCGGGTCCTTGCCGTCGCAGAGGCAGAAATCTCCCGCATCCCGGACCTTGCCGAAGCGGGCGCCCCTGGCGACGAGTTTCGCCCGCAGGGCGGTCACATCCTTGGCCTGGAACACCAGCTTTGGGCCCTTGCGGCCGGGCGAAGCGGGGCCGGAATGCAGGGCGACCCGTGTGCCACCGGCGGCGAATTCCTTCCAGCCCTTCTCGTCCGTGACCTGCTTGAGGCCCAGCACCTTCCCGTAGAAGGTGCTCATGGCGTCCATGCGGGCCGTGAACAGGATCACGCGTGCCATCTTCATCGCCATCCCCCTATCAGGCCGGTAATAGCCAATGGCGATTATAGGCCGCAGCTCAGCCCGCTATTTCCTCGGCGAACTGGATGAGACACCCGCCGATCGACGAAGGCGAACTTCTTGGTACCGTCACGCCGCCAGGAAGCGAAAGATGCGTTTAGGCCCTCCGCGCCGCCATGAAACGGCTGTTACGAAGCAGTGCTGCGGAAACCAGCGACACCAGCACGCCGACGGGGAAGATCTCGATGAAGGTCATGGGCAGGCGGTAGAGCGGGTTCGCGTACTGCAGCTTGAACTCCTCCATCTGGGTCACGACCTTGTCCAGCGCGGCGCCGGTGACGCCCTGGGCCTTCTGCTGGGCGATGATGCCGTTGGCATAGGCCGTGGCGAAGTCCATGTGGGTGGCGGCGACGGCGGCCTCCCAGGCCGCCACGTAGATGAGGCCGGCCACGAAGCTGATGCCGAGCCCCAAGCCGAAGGCCGGCCAGAAGCGGATCACGCCACCCTGGTCGCGGTCGCGGCGGCGCTTGATGGCCACGAACACCATGCTCAGGGCCACCAGCATCAGGAGGTAGCCCACCACCATCCCCAAGGGGCCGGCGATGTGCATGGTGGTGGCGATGATGGACAGCGGCACGCCGACCAGGAGGCCGGCGATGAGGCCATAGACGAGGATCATGCGGATCATGGGTTCACTCCCCTAGTTTCAGGTGGCGCCATTCGGCGCCTTCCAAGTTCCCCGGACAATCGCCCAAACGGATGATTCTTGGCGGATCACCCTAAATTCAAGGCAGAAGACCCAATTCCCTCGCTCTGTTGATGGCATCCGTGCGGCGTTTCGCTCCCAATTTCTCGAACAGCCGCGCGGTGTGGGTCTTAACGGTGTTGGGCGAGACCGAGAGGCGCTGGGCGATCTCCTTGTTGGAGCGGCCCGCCGCCAGCTCCTGCAGCACCGACAGCTCCCGCGGGCTGATCCCCAAGGTCTCCAGGGCCTTGGGGTTGCCGTCGAAGGGCGCCGCCTGGGGCGCGCTACGGAACAGCCGCGCGCCGAGCCAGGCGCCCAGGGCCAGGAAGGCCACGGCGATGAGCGTGACGAAGATGTCGAAAGAGTAGGTGCGTGCCAGGCGCTGGAAATCGAGCCAGCTCAGGGCGAAGGCGCCGGCCGCCAGCAGCGTGCCGTACAGCAGGACCTGCGCCACGGTGGAAGATAGGGCTGTGCGAGGCATAGCCATATGCCTATAGGTTATCCCTAAAACGATGGATTTTGCTTCCTAGCGAGGCGCGCGAGGCGAGCAGGAGGGAGTGCACTCCTGGTGTGCATGACCGACTGCGAGTCCGAAGCGCAACGAAGCTAGGGAGCAAAAGACGCGTTTTGCCGGTAACGCGTGGTGATATCCAAACCTGGACGGTACAGCGCGTCCGGCAGTTGCTGCGCCAGCACCTCGATGGGATGCAGCACCGCGATGTTCACGCCGCGCCGCGTGAGGGCGGCCTTGAGGTGCAGTGCGCAGCCCACGTTGGAAGTGATGAGCACGTCCGGCTTCTGCTCCTGGATCACGGCGGCGTAGGCGTCCGCGAAGGCGTCGGCCTTCTCCGGCTCCGTGAGCATGTAGCTGCCGGCGGCGCCGCAGCAGCCCAGGCTCGCGGGCAGGGGCTTCACCTTGAGCTCCGGGATGAGCTTGAGCATGTCCACCGCGGCCTTCTCGGCGCGCAGCACGTTGCGCAGGGTGCAGGGGGACTGCACCAGGGCGCGGGCCTTCCAGGGCTTGAACTCGATCTTCGGCAGCACGGGGTGGCGCATGAGCCAGGCGCCGATGTCCTGGGCGCGCAGGGCGAAGGCCATGCCATCCGGCCCCGCCACCTGGTCGTACTCCTGCAGGCTCGCGGTGCAGCCGCTGGCGGTGCCGAGGATCGGCGCATCGCCCGTGAAGGCCGCGAGGTTCGCGCGGGCGAGACGCGCCGCCTGCTCAGGCCGTCCCGCGTGCTGATCCAGGGCGCCGCAGCAGCCCTGGCCTTCCGGGATGCGCACCTCGATGCCCAGCGCGTTCAGCAACGCGATGGCGGAGGCGGTGATCTGGGGCTGGCTCATGTCCGCCACGCAACCCAGGAACAGGGACACGCTCTCGCCGCTGGCCTTGCGGGGCTCGTAGACCGGGTCCCAGTGCCGGGGCTTCGGCGGCTCCGGCAGGAGACGCGCGAGGCGGCGCCAGGACTTCGGACCCGATTTCTGCACCCAGGCCGTGATGCCGAGCCGCTCCGAGAGACGCAGCAGGCGGTGCAGCAGGCGGCGGCGCAGGTTGCTGCGCACCGCCCAGGCGAAGAGCCGGGCGTGCAGCGGCTCGCCGTGGCCGCGGCGCTCCAGTTCCAGGCGCGCCGCGTCGATGAGCTTGCCGTAGGGCACCTCCGCCGGGCACACCGCCTCGCAGGCGCGGCAGGCCAGGCACTGGTCCAGGTGCGCCTCCAGGCGCGGGGTGATCTCCAGGGCGCCGGTGGCGAGCCCCTGCATGAGGGAGATACGTCCACGGGGCGACTCGCCTTCGTCCTTGCTGGCCTTATAGGTGGGGCAGTGGGGCAGGCAGAGCGCGCATTTGACGCACTTGTCGGCATCGGCCAGGGGGAAGGCGGGGGCGGACATATATCGGTAGATAGTAGCGAGAAAAGGAGAGTGGCGGGGCAGGACAGCCCCGCGAAGGCGAGTCCGGGCTTGCCCCGGATCTCGCCGCATTTGGAAAATCCAGGGACGGATTTTCCAGAGGTACGACAGGTCCCGGCGGGCTTGGCCGACGGGAGTAGAATTGGAGATTCGGAGTCTCTATATAGAAGCCATGTCCTACTACCGCCACCACATCTTCTTCTGCACCAACCAGCGGCACGACGGATCCCCCTGCTGCCAGGACCACGGGGCCGACGCCCTGCGGGAGTACGCCAAGAAGCGGGTGAAGGAGCTCGGCCTCGCCGGCCCGGGCGGGGTGCGGGTCAACAAGGCCGGCTGCATGGACCGCTGCAGCGAGGGCCCGGTGGCCGTGGTCTACCCCGAAGAGGTCTGGTACACCTATGCGGACCAGGACGATATAGAAGAGATCGTGACCGAGCATCTCAAGAACGGCCGCATCGTCGAAAGGCTGCGCCTGCCGAGCCGTTAAGCGCCTGATTTTGAAGCCTTAATCCCGCTCGTCCCCGGCCCTTCCCGGCCCCCTCCGGAGGCCAAAAAATCGCCTAAGCGCTTGAAAGACAAGGGTCTCCCCGGTAAGATTGCCGGCTCTTTTTCGACCCCATTTGGCCTTGCCCGGAGTTTCAGGTCCATGAAGACGTTTTTCGCCAAGAACGAGACCGTAAAGCGCGACTGGTACGTGGTCGACGCCTCCGGCAAGACCCTCGGCCGCCTGTCCGCCGAGATCGCCCGCCGCCTGCGCGGCAAGCACAAGCCCGAGTACACCCCGCACGTGGACACCGGTGACTACATCGTGGTGATCAACGCCGGCAAGGTCGCCGCCACCGGCAACAAGATGACCGACAAGATGTACCACTGGCACACCGGCTACATCGGCAACATGAAGCACACCAGCCTCGGCAAGATGCTGCAGGAGCACCCCGAGCGCGCCATCGAGATCGCGGTGAAGGGCATGCTGCCCAAGAACCCGCTGGGCCGCGCCATGTTCAAGAAGCTCAAGGTCTACGCCGGCGCCGACCACAAGCACACGGCCCAGCAGCCCCAGAAACTCGACATCTAACTATTCAATCCAGAGAACACTGAAAATGGCAGCCACTGCAAACTACGGCACCGGTCGTCGCAAGACGGGCAAGGCCCGCGTCTTCATCAAGTCCGGCCGCGGCCGCATCATGATCAACGGCAAGCCGCTGGACGAGTACTTCGGCCGCGTCACCGCCCGCATGATCGTGCGCCAGCCGCTCGACGTACTGAAGATGAACGAGTCGGTGGACGTGGACGTGACCGTCGAGGGCGGCGGCACCACCGGCCAGGCCGGCGCCATCCGCCACGGCCTGACCCGCGCGCTCATCGAGTACGACGAGGCCAACCGCTCGCCGCTGCGCAAGGCCGGCTTCGTGACCCGCGACGCCCGCGCCGTGGAGCGCAAGAAGGTCGGCCTGCACAAGGCTCGCCGCGCGCCGCAGTACAGCAAGCGTTAATAGAGCGATCCCGTCAGAGCTAGGTTATTGGGGGATCGTCTAGCGGTAGGACTGCGGACTCTGACTCCGCCAACCTAGGTTCGAATCCTAGTCCCCCAGCCAATGAGAAGGCCCTGCGAATGCAGGGCCTTTTTATTTTATGGGCTGGGGTCCGGATCCGAACCAAGGTTGAAATCCGCGTCGTCAGAGTCCGCAGTCCTACCGCTGCGTCATTCTCATCATTGGGGGATCGTCTGGCGGTAGGGCGCGGCGCATGCGCCGCGCGCCCCGGTGGGACCGGGGCTGCGTGGAGCGGCGCGAAGCAGGGAAAGCGTAGCGCCGCCACTTCTCGCCAACCTGCTGGCTTTCCAATATTGGGATTAGAATTGCTCGATATCTCGGGGAGCAAATCATAAATGAGTGAACGCATACTTAACGCGGGAACGAAACTTCACTTTGGCGCTCCGGCCAATCCCATGCCTGAGGTGATGGCAGACGCTATATCGCAAGTGGTGGCACAGGTACCCGGTATCTTGGAGGCACACTTGCCACAGTGTTTCATCGAAGGTGATACTGAAGCACGGCAAATGCTCGTCGTCGGAGTGAGCAAACGAAACGAGATCCCGACGATCATGAATGATTTGATGCCCAAGCTACAGTTCGTTTTTCCGGCGGGACAGTTCATCGACATCTTGCCGTTCGAGCACGGGGCGATTCCGCACGGAGTTCGCCAAGCTAGCTGCCAGATATTTGGAAAGGCAAAGAAGCCGTGGTGGAAGTTGTGGTGATGACGGCTAACGACTAGCCGCAGACCTGAACTACTTTCTCATTCCTAGCCCCTCCTCACCTCTCGATTTAATCGCAGGGGAGGGTTTATATGAATCTTTTGTGACAGTGCGCGGCGAAGTCGCGAACGGGCAGACAGGAAAGCCTGCCCACGATCTCGGCCCCAGGCATTCAGCTAGACAGCCGTTGCGACGGCGCGGCTCGGCTCAGTCTTTCTGACGTATACGCTATTGAAGTGCCAGAGCGCCATGCATCCATAGAAATTGACGTTCCCATACTTCTTCCCATACTTCTTTCCGGCGGGATCCTGGTGGGGAAGGAAGCCTCCATCCTCGTCCTGCATCGAGACGATCCAGTCCGCCGTGGAATGCGCGCGATCCGCATAGGCCGCGTCGTTCATTCCGACGAGCCCCAGCAGATAGGCCGCGGAAGGCCAAAGGCTCGCATTCACGGCGTCGTTGATCGCCTTCACCGGGTAAACTTGCCTGCCTTTGGCGACGCTCCTCGATTCCTTGAAGCTGCCTGCGACAGGACCGGCACAGTTAAGCTCCATCCACGCGATCGCCCGGGCCGTCTGCCGGCGTAATCGCGGCAGCTCAAGACGCCCGTCCAGGGTATCCAACAGGCTCTCGGCATCCATCATGCCAATGCCATACTGCGGCCCTTTCCCTCGCGTGACCAGTGGCAACATGAATTCGCTGATCTTCGCGATGGTCTTGCCCTTGAGGTCCATCCAGGCGACGCTAGCCCGCATCAGCGGACTGATGAAAGGTTTCGAGAGCTCCAGGAGTGGATGCATCCTGGTATCCGTGGCGGTGTCCCAGAATCCTTCTTGCTCGTCGAAGCTGTCCATGATGGCCTGCAATATCGCCATCCCGCCCGCCCTGTGGCGTTCGAGGCCTGTTTGCTTCCATGCCATGAACGCGAAATGCGCGTATTCGCCGCATTCGGTCAGATTGCCGATGGACAGCGTGCCGCCGGGATTGACGGTGCCGGATATCATCCGGTCCGCAGCCCGTACCAGCACTTCATGGAAGCGCCGGTCCCCGCTCAGCCGCTCATAGGTGCAAAAACCCTCCATCACGCATTGCGCGGCGTCCAGGGAATACCCCGCATCTTTGTGCCACCCACCTCGAGCGTCTTGTCTTTCGGCAAGCCATCGGGCACTGCGCAGGGCGGAATCGAAATATCGTTGTTCGCCGCTCAAGATCCAGGCGAACATCCGTACCGATATGGCATGACCAATCAGGCTGGCGTCACCAGGAACACCATAGTACTCATCAGCAAGCGCACGGATGCGGCCGTGCGAATCCTCTATCGCGAGGAACCACTCGGCGTTGCGGACTATGGCCGACTCCCACGGGTTCAACATGGTCTAGAGATCCTGCCTTTTGGGATATCCGCTTTGCGGGCGGAAGTGCCGGGTACGGGCAAATCTACTCACTGCCAATAATCGCCGCAATATGTGAGTCAAGGGAGGTATCTGCCAAGCGGGCATGCGCCGAGCGGGTTAGCGAGGAAGGGGCGCGGGCCGGCACATTTTTGCATTTCGTTTTGTTGTTGTATTACATAGACTTTGCCAAATCGTTCCAGTGTGAGTGTCCTGAAGTATTTTTAATTTCAATTCCACTCGGCCCAATTAAAGTCGCAAAGTGTTACCGCGGCGCACGATACAGCCAATTCGGCATCTTGTTCCATAATATTTCTAAGCGGTCTTTTCCCACGCTCAGAAGGCTTTGCTCGCGCATGTAATCGAGCAATAATTTTCCCTGCATTTTCGGCAATGTGCCTTTGGTCTTGTGCGGGCAGGCCATCAAACTTTTTGATCAATTGTCCTAAATCCAAACCTGCCACATCTAATCCTTTTTCTTCTAGATAGCTCGTCAATGCAACAACCATAAGATCGCGCGTTCTATCAATTACTGATTCTGGTGCTGCCTTATTTATGTCTAACGCTAATTTCTCTGTAGCTTGCACTAGTTTTGATTTGCCATGTGCAGGCAGGGAATCTATTTTCAAATTTGGCAACGAGGAAGAAGAGCGGATTGAGCGCAGAGTCAATAAATCTTCATTAGTGTGGATTCTTTCTATATCTACTATTAGCCACAATGAGTACGCTGAGCTGGTGCCAAGCACGGCTAATGCTTGAACTGCTGGAGTAACTTTTAATTCATGAGCCACTTGGTGTTGATAAAACACCACTAGTGACTTCATAAAAATTCCATTGCCACTTCTGCTAGTTAAGTATTCTGTTGCCCTAGCGGGATGTGGATAAACAGAGCAATTATGTGGCTGTGTATTATCACGTCGATAGATTCGGCCACGCTTTATTCTTGATGTCGGATCAAAACTGTCTTCACGAAAGACATATTCTGCCTGCATGACATATAAAGCCATCGATGGCTCTATTTTCCCTCCAAGTTTGGTAATTGTAATTGGGGTCAAAATAGGAGGTGGATAGATGGCATGAAGCCATGAAGCGCCTTCATAGACATCGGCTCCATCTTGATCCACTCCCAATGTGACCATCGTATTCCTCAGTTGGTAATGTTTTAAATTCTAACTCCCATCCAAACTCGCCCTCATCCCTTCCTTCCTGGCCTCTTCCTCACACACAAACGCCCCATACTTCGTATTCATCCAATACTTGGCACCCTTGTAATGCCAGATGCCCGAATACGTGTTCAGCCACACCACGGTGTCGCGGGGGCAATGCCGCTGGGCGGCCTGCTCGGTCGGGAACTGGGGGACGGCGCTGGTATCGACATGACGGGCGAGAGAAACGGAGGGCAGACCCAGGAGCAGGGCCAGTGAGAGTCCTATCAGCAATCTGGGCATGGCGGACACCCCTGTCCTGCTTCTCCCTGCTCAAGCATACACCCGCCAACTACTAGCCGGACTCCACCCGCTTCAGCCAGATTTCCCGCCAGAACTGCAGGTTGGAGCGCTGGCAGCCCCAGGCCTCGCAGGTGACGCCCTCCAGGACCACCGTGTCCTTCAGCTGGATCATCCGGCCGTTCTCTTCCAGGATCATCTTCTCCAGCCGGTTCGCCACGCGGTAGCGCTTGCCGCAATAAGGGAGCATGGGCGGCGCGAACAGCAGGCCTTTGTTCTTGCCGGACACGTCCAGCGTCGCTTCGATCTCCTTGCGGCTCTTCACCTCGACCCAATCGCCGGGCTGCAGGCCGAGGCTGAGGGCTTCGGTCTTCTTCCGGCTGCCGAGCACCGCCTCATCGGTCCCGGCACCGGCGAGGCGCCGCAACCTGCTCGAGAACCTCTTGGACACGTGCCAGGAGAAATCCATGAAGTTGATGTTCCCCAGCCGCAGATCGTGCAGGTCATCCCCCAGCCGCTTGCCCAAACCCGGGTTGCCTTCCTGCCTCCCGGTGGCGGCGCCGGCCAGCTCGGTGGATTGGCAGAGGTAGCGTTCGCCTCGCCTCGTCTTGAGCACCACATCGGCGGGCTCTGCCGGGGCGCGTGCCGGCGGCCTGTCGCTCAGCCAGGCTTCCCGCCAGAACAGCAGACATCGGCGTTGGCATCCGTCGTGGGCGCAGCCGTCGCAACGGAGGCCTTCGAGGAACACGACATCGGTGAATTCGCAGATGCCGGCGCCCTCCACGCAGGTGCGGTTCGGCAGATGCGAGACCCGGAACGGGCGGCCGCAATAGGGGAGCATCTCGGGCATGAACGGCAGGCCGTCGAGCTTGCCGTCGCCGTCGAGGGTCTGGAGGATGTCCCGCAGGCCGCGCACCCATACGGTCTGGCCGGTGCGAAAGCCGCGGGCCGTCTTTCTCCGGTCGGCAACCTTGATGGGGGAAGTGGGGGCAGGTGCAAGCGGGAGAGAGGCGGGGTTCGGGTTCACGGCCTGTCCGTAGGCTTTGAGGCGGGGAGTGCCTAAAACCAGTTACCGGAGCTGGCCGCGCTTTATTTCGCTGGGTTTAACGATAGTCAGGCAGATCCATAAATCATTTTGTAACGGCCGCCTCCAACGAAGAGAGCGTGGGATTTTTTATCCCCGGTTTAAGCGCGGCCTGCCTGAACTGCGCCCTGTCTTCCCGCACCGCGGACGGCAGACGCCCGAGTATCCGGCGGAAGCTGCGGATCATGTGACTCTGATCGCAGAATCCGGCTTCGGCCGCGATGGATGCATGGGGCAGGGCCGTCTCGCGCAGCAGGCGGGCCGCGCGCTCGACGCGGAAACGGGCGGCGGCATCCATGAGCCCCTCTCCCGCCGCTTGCCGGTAAGCCGTGCCCAGCCAGGAGGAATGCAGCCCCGCCTCGCGCGCGAGCGCGGTGACCTTGCGGGCCGGATCGGCCTTGAGGCGCTGGGTGACATCGCTGAGCCAATCCGGGCGCTTCGCGCCGGGCTCGGAACGCGCGATCTCCAGGAAGCGCCGTAACGCCACCCGCAGCCTCTCCTCGCTCACATCCTGCGCGCAGGCCTGGGCGAGTGCCCGGGATGCGGCACCGGTACGGCCTCCCACCCATCGCAGGACCGGGCCGGCGGGAAGCCGGGCGGATCGGAGCCACGCGGGATCGAACTCGATCTCGATCTGCTCGAAGCCTTCGGGTCCGGCGGTGTTGCGGTGTGCCGCACCGGCGGCATAGAACAGGGCGGACGGCCCGGCGATGAAATCCTCTCCGAGCTCGGTCCGGTTCGAATACGCGCCGATCACGAAGAGCGAGAGCAGGGGCCAGTCATGCGCGTGCTCGGGCACCGAGGCACCGCTTCGGTCGATGATCCTGCTGACGCGGGCTCCGCTGAATCTGTGCAGCATGGCTACAACATAGCACGGGCGAACCGCGGCAAAAGCCGCCGGGAACTGCGCGCAGCACCTTGAAACCGTCCAATACCGCATCCGGCGCCGCGCGCTAGGGTGAGCGCGACCCTGCACCGGATGACACGAATGTCCGCAGAATCGGAGCATCTCACGGCCGCCATCGGCACCGAGCGTTTCACGGCGAAGCTCCAGCACGGACTCGCGCCCCGTTCCTGTGAGCGCCTGATGGCATCGCTGCCGTATGTCGGCAAGGTGATCCATGCCCGCTGGAGCGGCGAGGCACTGTGGTCGCCGCTCGGCGCGGCCTTCCCGCCCGGTTTGCTGCTGCCGCCGGAGCATCCCCGGGGCGAGCCCGCGCCAGGGGAGATACTGCTCTACGCGGGAGAGCTGAGCGAACCCGAACTCCTGGTCGTCTACGGCACCAGCCGCTTCGCCTGCAAGGCCGGCCCGCTCGAGGGTAATCCCGTCCTGCTCATCGAAGAGGGGCTCGAGCGCCTGGCGCGACTCGGCCGCGAGGTGCTGTGGGGCGGGGCGATGGAACTGCGCATCGAGCGCACGCGGTGAACGGCCACGGCTTACTCCGGAGGATGCACACGATGAGACACTCGGCCCCCTATCTGCTGTTGCTGGCCTTGCTCGCGCCTGCCTTCGCCCAGGCCGGCGCGGCCCCGGACTGCCACATCGGCAGCTATCAGCTGGCCGACGGCAGCCGGGTGGACATCGCGCCCTCCGAGGGCGGGACACTGCGCTGGCGGCGCTTCGACGGCACGACGGGCGCCCTGCACCAGCAAGCCGACGGCACCTGGGGCAGCACGCTGGGCTGGACCCGGCACCCCGACGGTGTGTCCGTCACGTTCCCGGATTGCCTGGCCGGGGATATCAGCTTCAGCGGTGTGCGCGGCCGGCGCATGACATTCGAGGTGAAGGACGCGAGCTTCAAGAGCCATGGCGTCAGGCTCGCCGGAAGGCTGGTGATGCCGGCAGGGGCCGGCAAAGTGCCGGTGGTGGTGCTGGTGCACGGTTCGGAACACGATTCCGCCCTCACGGACTATTACCTGCAGCGCATGTTGCCGGCTGAGGGGATCGGCGCCTTCGTGTATGACAAGCGCGGTACCGGGACATCCGGCGGCGAGTACACGCAGGATTTCAGCCTGCTGGCGGACGACGCGGCCGCCGCCGTGCATGAGGCGCGCCGCCTGGCGGGAGTGCGTTTGGGCCGCATCGGCTTCCAGGGAGCCAGCGAGGGCGGCTGGGTCGCGCCCCTGGCCGCGAACCGCATACCGGTGGACTTCGTGATCGTGTGCTTCGGGCTGGCGGTGGATGTGATCGCGGAGGACCAGGAAGGGGTCGAGCTGCAGATGCGCGAGAAGGGCTATCCGCCGGAGGTGATCGCGAAGGCACTCGAAGTGGCGCGCGCGGCGGAGGACGTGTTCGCGAGCGGGTTCACGCGCGGGTTCAAGGAGTTCGACGCGGTGCGGGCGAAGTACCGGGGCGAGCCCTGGTACAAGGACGTGCGCGGGGATTACACCTGGTTCCTGCTGCCCCACTCGGAGCAGGAACTGCGGGCGATGGCGAAGCAATATGATTGGCACACGCCTTTCCATTACGACCCCATGCCCACGCTGCGTGCCGGCAAGACGCCGCAGCTTTGGATAGCCGGGGGCGAGGACTATGAGGCGCCGAGCGCCGAGACCAGCCGCCGCATCAAGTCCCTGATAGGAGAGGGGCGGCCCTTCACCCTGGCCTATTACGCCCATGCAGAACACGGCATGACGCTGTTCGAGACGCAGGCGGACGGCACGCGGGATTCCACCCGGTATGCGCCGGGTTACTTCGCCATGATCCGTGATTTCGCCCGCCTGGGCCGCCTGTCCGGCACCTATGGGGATGCCCAGGTGTCAGGCCCTCCGCCGGGCCCTGTACCTGATGGGAAGACGGAGTCTCCCTGAGCTTGTGCCTGCCCGCGCGCTCTTCCAGTATCTGACCCCATACCCTCACGAGAGCCTGCCATGACCGTGACCTGCCTGATCCGCTACGAGATCGATCCCTTCCAGAAGGAGGCCTTCCGCCGCTACGCCGAGAACTGGGGGCGCATCATCCCCGCCTGTGGCGGCGCGCTGCTGGGTTACTTCCTGCCGCTGGAGGGCACGAACTACGAGGCCTGGGCGCTCATCGGATTCGACAGCCTGGCGGCGTATGAGGCGTACCGGGTGAAGCTCAGGACGGACCCGGAGGCGCAGGCGAACTTCGCCATGGCCCAGAAGGAGCGGTTCATCGTGAGGGAGGAGCGGACGTTCCTGGAGGCAGTGGAGGGGACGCTGCCGAAGGGGTTCAGGAGCTGAAGAACCTGGCTGGTCCGAGCGGCCAGCTGCACCGCCGCTGGAAAACTAAGATTCTGGGTCATGGCATGCCCTGACCCTTCGCCACCTGCCCGGCTACGCTTCCTGCTTCGCCGGCAGCACTGTGCAGGCTATCCTGCCTGCCTGTTCGGCCGCTCACGATATGCCTTCGGCATATGCTTGTGAGGGCGGCCTCACAATGAAAAAGCCCCGCTTTCGCGGGGCTTTTTTGAAGACTAGCGCTTCTTCTTGCCGCCAGCCTTCTTCTTTTTCTTAGCAACCTTCTTCTTTGCTTTCTTCTTGGCCATGGTCGTTCTCCTTCAGTTAGGTTAACTAACGTCTTCCTCCCAACCATGCCGACCCCGGGAGGGCAATCGACAAGGTGACTTATCATAATCTAAAACCCGGCCGACACAACATGCCTTCGGCACGTGTATGTCAGGAGTCGCCTCGCTTGTTTCCGGCTGCCTTCACCTCCGCCAGACACCCAAATCCCCCATGGGCGCTGTTGGCGTAGTGCTTGGAGCTGCGGAAGTAGTACTTATGGGTGCCGGTGTTGAGCCACACGATCTTGTCCAGGGGACAGTGGATCCGGGCGCCGTCCTCGGAGTTGGAGAGATAGACGGTGGGTGGCGGAGCCTTCTTCGCAGCTGCCGCCACGGGGAGGGCCATACCCAGGCATAGGATCAGGGTCGTGATCATCAGTGTGCGCATCGCATGTTTCCTCCCCAGGACGCTGGGAGCATACACCTGTCGAAGTCGGCTTCTTAATCTGGCTGGCGGAAGCCGCCAGCTTCCCCGCTTCGCTTCCTGCTACGTGGGCAGCATAGGGCAGGCTGTCCTGCCTGCCCGTTCGACCGCTTACAACACGCCTGTGGCGTGTGCGTGTGAGGGCGGTCTCACTGTGACTTGGGTCACCGCTTTCCCGCTCCTCCGGGTCTAGCTTGCCGGAATCCATCAGATCCCGAGGTGCACCATGGCCGCACGCAAGAAGCCCCGCAGTCCCGCCCGCCGCAGTTCCCGCCATACCACCCGCCGCGTCACCCGCAAGAAGAAGGCCGCCCGGCGCCCGCGGCGCTGGTCCGCCCGGGTGACCCGCACCAGCCACGCCATGGACACGAAGCCCGGCATCTTCAAGTCCAGCGACCCGGACAAGATCGCCGGCTCGCTGCTCAGGTCCGCCCGCCGCAGCAAGACCCGCAAGACCACGCCCTACCAGTCGGCCATGTCGCTGCTGAACTTCTACGAGAACCGGGGCGGCCGGAACCTAGGCAAGGGCAAGAAGCGGGTGCTGGAACGGGCGAAGGATTCCCTGCGGGAGAAGGCGGGACGGGCCAAGGGGAAGAAGAAGGCCTTGAGCCGCACGCGCCGGCGTTCGCGCAGCCGTTAGAGCAGGAAGATCGAAGCCACCGATCCGGACTGGATTACCGGCGGCACCCCGCCGCTTCAGCGTTTGATGGTCTCGACCCTGTCTTCATAGGCGATCAGCAGCACATCGGCGGGCCTTCTGGCGAAGATGCCCACGCACACCACCCCGGCGAGGGCGCCGATCTCGGCTTCCATCTTGGGCGGGTCCAGGATCTTGAGGTTGTGCACGTCGAGGATGTGGTTGCCGTTGTCGGTGGTGAAGCCCTGGCGCCACTCCGGTTGGCCGCCGAGCTTCACGAGCTGCCGGGCCACATAGCTCCTGGCCATGGGGATCACTTCCACCGGCAGGGGGAATGCCCCCAGCACGTCCTTGAGCTTGGTGTCGTCGGCGATGCAGACGAAGCGCTTGGACGCCGCCGCCACGATCTTCTCGCGGGTGAGGGCGCCGCCGCCGCCCTTGATGAGCTGCAGGTGGCGGTTGGCCTCGTCGGCCCCGTCCACGTACACGGAGATATCGCCGGCGCTGTTGAGGTCCAGCACCGGGATGCCGAGCGCCTTCAGGCGCTGGGTGCTGGCTTCGGAGCTGGAGACGGCGCCTTCGAGGCGGCCCTTGATGGGACCCAAGGCGTCTATGAAGTGGTTGACGGTGGAACCGGTGCCGACGCCGACGATGCGGGCGTCATCCAGGTAGGCGAGGGCGGCTTGGGCGGCCCGTTTCTTGCGTTCATCGGCGCTCATCGTGAACCTCTAGTCAGGTGCAATAAGACTACCTGAAACGATGGATTTTGACCCTCGGGCGAGGCGCCGAGGGCCGAGTGAGCGGAGCGTACTCTAGTACGTGAGCATCGCGAGAGCCCGAAGGCAACGAAGCCCGGGGGCAAAAGACACGTTTCAGGGACAAAAAAATAGGCCGGCAATGAGCCGGCCTATTCTTTGTAAGTAGCCTTTCGGGCTAGTTACATAGGCATCATTGCTGCCTTTCTACGGCGCTTCTTGCCGCCCTTCTTCTTGGCGCGGCGCTTCTTGCCGCCAGCCTTCTTCTTGGCGCGGCGCTTTTTGCCGCCAGCCTTCTTGGTGGCCTTCTTCTTGCGTTTGGCAGCAACCTTGGTCTTCATCTTTGCTTTCTTAGCCATGATTGTGATCCTCCCGGTTAAAGATAGATATATATCTGTCTTAACACGCTCCTGAGTATATACAAGAAAAAATAAATTTCCAGTTTTCAACAGAAGAATCTTGACCGCTCAACATGCGTGTGCATCGTGCATCGATCGCGCGAAATGCATCCGCGAGCGCGCATCGGGAGCGCGCAGCGTCACTTCGCGTGCGCCAACTTGAGGATCGCGTTCCACTCCGCCGGCGTCACCGCGGTGATGGAGAGACGGTTGCCGCGGCGCAGTATCTGCAGCGTCTTGAGAGCGGCGGAACCCCGCAATTCCTGCAGCAAAACCGGGTGTTTGAAGGTCTCCTTGAGCGTCACGTCCACCGCGTACCAGCGCGGGCTCTCGCGCGTGCTCTTGGGGTCGTGGTACTCGTCCTTGGGGTCGAACTGGGTGGCATCCGGGTGCGCGGCGCCGCTCACCTCCATCACGCCGTAGATGCCGGGCTCGGGGCAGCTGGAGTGATAGAAGAACGCCAGATCTTTTTTTTGGAAATCGTCCCGCAGGAGGTTCCGCACCTGGTAGTTGCGCACGCCGGTCCAGCTCGCGGTGCGCTTGGGTGACTCGGCGAGATGCTCGATGCCGAACACATCCGGTTCCGATTTCATGAGCCAGTAGTTCATGCGGTCCTTCGGGCGTCTTAGAGGGGTGAGAAGGGGTAAAACTGTTGCTCTGTCGCAACGCCATGCAGCGGCACGTCCCAGGATTCGGCGCCGAGCGCGTCCACCTTCTGGCAGTCGTAGGCGTAGCCGATGAGCAGCGGACGCGGCGCCTGCATGCGCTTCAGGAAGCCGAAGGTGCGGTCGTAGAAGCCGGCGCCCATGCCGAGGCGGTTGCCTTCGAGGTCGAAGCCGACGAGCGGCGTCACCACCAGGTCCATGTCCTTGGCCATGCGGCCACCCTCGGCGGACACGGGTTCAGGGATGCCGAAGCGGTTGGTGGCGAGCTGCGAGTCCGGCAGGTAGAGACGGAAGGACATGGGCCCTTCCTTCGGCGGCAGCACCGGCAGGTACACCTCGCGGCCGTCGCTGCGGGCGCGCATCACGAACGGCGTGGGATCCAGCTCGCCGTCCATGGCGAGGTACACCGCGATGCGGCGCGCGTCGCGGTAGGCGGGGCTTCCGCAGAGGGTGAGGGCGGCGGCCACGGAGGCCAGGCGGCGCGCCTCGGGCGTGAGCGCGCGGCGGTCGGCGCGCAACTGCCGGCGCAGCGCGTCGCGCGTCATGCCGGCAGCGGGGGGAATGAGGGGTACCTTCCGCATGTGCCGTTATAGGCCATTCCCTTGAACCGGAGGTCCAAGTGGGACGAGCGGGGACGCTTTAGGCTTTCCACTGCGAGGTGGACATGCACACCGACATCACCAGACCCTATCCCGGGGTATTGAATTAGGCTCAAGGGGTTACCCGGCCCGTATCGAACACCGCAGAAGATACCGAGGATTAACATGCGCCCGTTTAGGACCGCTTTCAAGCTTGACAGGTCGTGCCGTAAAGGCAGCCGGGAGGCCGCGGACGGTCTAGTGATGAGCGCCTAAAGCGCCCGCGAGGGCATCGTTGAGGATGCGGATGCGGCCCAGCATGCGCTCGTCCGCCTTCAGGCTGGTGTTGCGGCCCTGGAGCATGTCGTTGCAGACGTTCAGGGCGGCCATCACGGCGATGCGGTCCATGCCCACCACCTTCCCGCTGTCCCGGATCTCGCGCATCTTGCGGTTGAGCATCTCGGCGGACTCCAGGAGCGCCTCGCGCTCTTCCTCCGGGCAGGCCACCTGATATTCCTTGTCCAGGAGCCGCACCGTGACGCGCTGCAGGTCGTCGTTCATGCGCTCTCCTCCAGGGACTTGAGGCGGGAGATCATGGCTTCCACGCGGCCGCGCACCTCGTCGTTCTTGGCGAGGAGGTTGGCGCGCTCGGTGGTCAGGGATTCCAGCCGCTCCCGCAGGGAGTGGTTCTCGCCATCCAGCTTGCCGACCTTGCCGACCAGCTCCTGGACGCGGGTCTCGAGGCGCTTGAGTTCCTGGTCGAGGAGGGCGCGGGCTTTTTCTGTGCTCATGGCGGGCGAATATAGGCAGAACACCGATGCCGGTCAACGCATATGAGAGTGGGAGGCGCCCGGCGCGGGGGTGTACGATATGCACAGCCTCCAAGCCCGCACGGGACGCATGTCCGCCACCGATTTCCACGACCTCGACGAGAGCCTGCGGCGCGCCGGCGCTGCCTGCGACGCGCCCGAGTCCCACGGCATGCTGTGCGGCGCGCTCTGCGCCGGGGTGGACGAGGCCGGCGACTGGCTGGACCAGCTCCTGGACCAGGCGAACGGCCCGGAGGAGGCGCAGGAGGCCTGTCGGCGCCTGCTCAGTGACCTCTGCGATGACACCCGCAAGCGCCTGCGCGCCGGCGCGCTGGAGTTCGCGCCGCTCCTGCCCGATGACGAGACGGGCCTCGCGGACCGCACCGACGCCCTGGGCGAGTGGTGCCAGGGTTTCCTGTTCGGCATGGGGCTCGCGGGCGACGCGCTCAAGCTGGACGGGCTCAGCCCGGAGACGGGCGAGGTGCTGAAGGACATGAACGAGATCGCCCAGGCCGGCTTCGAGGGCGAGGACAGCGACGAGGACGAGACCGCCTACGCCGAGATCGTGGAATACGTGCGGGTGGGCGTGCAGTTGCTCTACGAAGAGTTACAGCCCGTCCCGCCGTCCACCATGCCGGCATCCGAGACTTTGCACTAGGAGCCGGACCGCGCGATGCAGCAGCCAGAGTTCGCCCGCCGCCGCAAGGACCTCATGCGCATGATGGGGCGCGGCGCCATCGCCATCGTGCCCGCCGCCCGCGAGAAGATCCGCAACCGCGACAGCCACTACCCTTTCCGCCAGGACTCGGACTTCCACTACCTCACGGGCTTCCCCGAGCCGGACGCGGTGGCGGTGCTGGTGCCGGGGCGGGACCACGCGGAGTACATCCTGTTCTGCCGGGACCGGGACCCGGTGATGGAGACCTGGAACGGCCGGCGCGCCGGTCCCGAGGGCGCCACCCGGACCTACGGCGCGGACGACGCCTTCCCGGTGGGCGACATCGACGAGATCCTGCCGCACCTCATGGAGAACTGCGACCGGGTGTTCTACACCATGGGCGCCTCCCCCGAGTTCGACAAGCACGTGATCGCCTGGGTGAACCAGCTCAAGGCCCAGAATCGCCAGGGCATCCACCCGCCCCAGGAGTTCGTGGCGCTGGACCACCTCTTGCACGACATGCGTCTCTACAAGAGCAAGGCGGAAGCGGAGGCCATGCGCGCGGCCGCGCGGGTCTCGGTGTCCGCCCATGAGCGCGCCATGCGCGCCTGCCGCCCCGGCATGAACGAGGGCGAGCTGGAGGCGGAGTTCCTGCACGAGTTCCGCCGCCACGGCGGCACCGCCGCCTACAACCCCATCGTGGGCGGCGGCGAGAACGGCTGCATCCTGCACTACAACGAGAACAACCAGCCGCTCCGTGACGGCGACCTGGTGCTGATCGACGCCGCCTGCGAGCTGGACTGCTACGCCTCGGACATCACTCGCACCTTCCCGGTGAACGGACGCTACTCGCCGGAGCAGCGCGCGGTGTACGACCTGGTGCTGAAGTCGCAGCTCGCCGCCATCGACAAGGCGCGCCCGGGCGAGCACTGGAACGCGCCCCACGAGGAGGCGGTGAAGGTGCTGACGGCGGGCCTCGTGAAGCTGGAGCTCCTGAAGGGCTCCGTGTCCAAGCTCATCAAGGACGAGGCCTACAAGACCTTCTACATGCACCGCACCGGCCACTGGCTGGGGCTCGACGTGCACGACGTGGGCGACTACAAGGTGGGCGACGAGTGGCGCGAGCTGGAGCCCGGCATGGTGCTGACGGTGGAGCCCGGCCTCTACATCGCCCCCGGCACCAAGGGCGTGCCGAAGCGCTTCCAGGGCATCGGCGTGCGCATCGAGGACGACGTGCTGGTGACCAAGGGCGCGCCGGACGTGCTGACGGGCGCATTGGTGAAGGACGCGGACGAGATCGAGACGCTGATGCAGCGGCGGCTTCTGTAAGCGGCCATGCCTGCCCAACCCCAGACTGAATTCGACCTGCTGATCGTGGGCGGCGGCCTCGTCGGGGCCAGCCTCGCCGCGGCGCTTGCACCGCTGCCATTGAAGCTCGCGGTGGTGGAAGCAGCACCTTTCGGCAGCCGCGGCCAGCCGAGCTTCGACGACCGCATCACCGCCCTCGCGGAGGGCAGCCGCCGCATCTATCAGGCCATGGGCGTGTGGCCCGGCCTCGCGCCGGAGGCGGCACCCATCCGCCGCATCCACGTCTCGGACAAGGGGCGCCTCGGCGCCACGCGCCTCAGCGCCGACGAGGCGAGGGTGGAGGCCCTGGGCTGGGTGACGCCGAACCGGCTCATAGGCAAGGCGCTCATGGAGTTCATCGCTAGCCGGGACAACATCCGCCTGCTGGCGCCGGCCAAGCTCAAGTCCTTCAGCGCGGAAGCTGACCACGTGCAGGCCGAGATCGAAGCGGAGCAGCCCCTCACCGCCAGGGCACGGCTATTGATCGCGGCGGACGGCGCCCAATCGGAAATCCGCGCGAAGCTCGGCGTCGCCGCCGACCGCACGGATTACGCCCAGACCGCCATCGTCTGCAACGTACGGGTGGAACGGCCCGAGCCTGAGACCGCGTTCGAGCGTTTCGCCGACAGCGGTCCCATGGCGCTCTTGCCCATGGGCGGCGACAAGTACGGGTTCGTGTGGGTCACGGATACAGCGGCTGCGCCGGCCATCCTGGGCCTCGAAGATACCGACTTCGGGAGCCAAGCGGCGGCGGGATTCGGCGGACGCTTCGGTAAGTTCCTGCAAGTGGGCAAGCGGGCGAGTTACCCCTTGAGCATGGTGCGCGCCCAGTCCCAGCAGGCGCCGCGCACGCTCATCATCGGCAATGCCGCCCATGCGCTGCATCCCGTCGCGGCACAGGGTTTCAACCTCTCGCTACGGGACGTGGCCATGCTCGCCGAGGTGGTGGCGGACGCGCACCGAGGCGGTGAAGACATCGGCGCGCCGGAAGTGCTCTCGCGTTACGTGGACGCGCGTGGCGGAGACCAGAAGGGCACAGCGCTGTTCGCGGACATCCTGAATCGCGTGTTCGCCAACCCGCTCACCACCGTCGCCTTCGGCCGCAATGCCGGCCTCCTGGCCATGGAACTCATGCCCGCAGTGCGCGGTACGTTCCTCAAGCACAACATGGGTCTCGCGGGGCGCCTGCCGAGGCTGGCTCGCGGGTTGCCGCTGACATGAAGTTTGATTGCGATGTCGCCATTGTCGGCGGCGGCGTGGTGGGCGCGGCGCTCGCCTGCGCGCTGGCGGATGCCGGCTTCTCCCTGGCGGTGATCGATGCCCAATCGCCGGCACCCTACGACCCCAAGGGCGAGGTGGACCTGCGTGTGTTCGCCCTCTCGGCGGCGAGCCGGCGCATCCTGACGGCGCTGGGCGCCTGGGAGGCGGTGGCGGCAGCGCGTGTCTCGCCCTACCGGCAGATGCAGGTGTGGGACGCGGGCGGCAAGGGCAGCATCCACTTCGACTGCGCGGACCTGGGTGAGCCGGAACTCGGCTACATCGTGGAGAACTCGCTGCTGCAGCATGCACTCTGGGCGCGGTTGCAGCAGCACCCGGCGGTGAAGCTCCTGCATCCGGCCCGGGCCGAGGCGCTCAAGCTCGAGGACGCGGGCGCGACGCTGGATCTCGACCACGGGCGGCGCCTGCGCGCGCGCCTGGTGGTGGCGGCGGACGGCGCGGCATCCGCGACGCGCGCGCTGGCCGGCATCGAGGTGCAGAACGAACCCTACGGCCAGCGCGCGGTGGTGGCTAATGTGCGCACCGAGCGGGCCCATCAAGACACGGCCTGGCAGCGCTTCCTGCCCACCGGGCCTCTCGCGTTCCTGCCGCTCGCGGACGGACGCTGCTCGATCGTCTGGTCGGCGGACGAGGCGGAAGCGGCGCGCCTCCTGGCGCTGGACGACGCCGGCTTCTGCGCCGCGCTCACCCAGGCGAGCGAGTCGCGCCTGGGGGCCGTGACCGCCGCCACCCGCCGGGTGGCGTTCCCGCTGCAGCGGCTGCATGCCCGGGAGTACGTGCGGGAGCGCTTCGCGCTCGCCGGGGACGCGGCGCATGCCCTGCATCCGCTCGCGGGTCAGGGCGTGAACCTGGGATTGCTCGACGCGGCGGCGCTCGCGCAGGTTCTGACGGACGCGGAGCGCAAAGGGCGCGACATCGGTGATCTTGGAGTGCTCCGGCGCTACGAACGCTGGCGCAAGGGCGACAATCTCGCGATGATCTTCGCGCTAGACGGGTTTAAACGGCTTTTCAGCAGCGATATCGCGGGTATGGCTGTGCTGCGGAACGCAGGATTGCGTGCTGTAGACCGTTTTACGCCGCTTAAACACGCATTTGTGCGCCGCGCCATGGGTTTGACGGGCGATTTGCCGGTTTTGGCGCGCTGAAACGCGTTTTAAACGCCCTTGAGAGGCGATTTTGGGCAAAAGAAAGCCCGCCTAAGCGGGCTTCTTGATGAGAACTGCTCTCAGCTCACTTCTTGCCGAGCAACTTGTCCACCTTGGCGGCGCAGATGAAGTCGTTCTCGGAGAGGCCTCCGATGGCGTGGGTGGTGTAGCGCACCAGACAGTGGTTGAAGCCCACTTCCAGGTCCGGATGGTGGCCCTCCTGCTGGGCGATCCAGGCCACGGCGTTCACGAACATCATGGTCCCCTGGAAACCCTTGAACTTGAAGTCCTTGCGGAGCTCCTTGGCGTCCGGAGTCAGGGTCCAGTCCGGGGCGATCTTCTTCAGGTAGCGCTCGGATTCTTCCTTGGTCAGGGGGCTGATGCCGCCCTCGCAGGGGACGCAATGCTTCTCGGCTAGTTCGGTCATGGAAATCCTCGGATTCTTGTTGTCAGGTCAGGCCCAAGAAACCTTCTTCTCGGCCGGGGGAAAGGTGGGCGCGTGCATGCCGAGCTTCTCGGCCTCGCGGATCAGGGCGAACAGGTCCTTGTGCGCCAGGTCGAACATGTCCTGCAGGCTGTCGATGATGAAGTACACGCTCTGGAAGATGTCGATGCGGTAGGGCGTGCGCAGGGCGTCGATGGGGTCGAAGCGCTTGCGCTGGGGCTTGGGGCTGTCGATGGAGTAGGGCGTCTCGCCGTAGGAGGAGACGATGCCCGCGCCATAGGTCTTGAGGCCTTTCGCCGTGTTGATCAGGCCGAACTCCACCGTGAACCAGTAGAGCCGCGCCAGCTTCACGTGGTCTTCCTTGCGCGCCTGCACGCCGGCCTTGCCGTAGGCGTGGGTGAACTCGGCGAAGCGCGGGTCCGTGAGCAGCGGCGTGTGGCCGAAGATCTCATGGAAGATGTCCGGCTCCTGCAGGTAATCCATCTCCTCGCGGGAGCGGATGAAGGAAGCAGCGGGGAACTTCTTGTCCGCCAGCAGCTGGAAGAACTGGCCGAAGGGGATGAGCGCCGGCACCGCCGCCACTTCCCAGCCGGTGTGCTTCTTCAGCACCTCGGAGACTTCCTTGCACTGGGGGATGCGGTCCTGGGGGAACTTCATCACGTCCAGCGCCGCCAGGTACTCGGGGCAGGCGTACTTCTGGACGATGGGCATCTGGCGGGTGATGAGGTCGTGCCAGACCTCGTGCTCCGCGTCGGTGTAGGCGATGTAGCCGGAGGCATCCGGCTCCTTCGCGACATATTTTGAAGACTTGCCCATTCGAGTCGGCCTTAGTCCTTGCTGGCATGCCAAGAGGCGCAGATTTTATCAGGCGGCCTGGCTGGGACCGCTATCCCTTATATATAGACCCTTGCCGGGGGATAAAAGTCAGGCATTCTACGTAAGGGAGATGCGCTCAATTCCGGGCTGGATAGTGGGTTCTGACGTAATCGTCCACTATCTTCTGGAAATCTGCCGATATCGTATCACCCTTCAAAGTGATGCTTTTTTCGCCATCCACATAGACCGGGGCCACCGGCCGCTCTCCGGTGCCTGGGAGGCTGATGCCGATGTTGGCGTGCTTGCTCTCGCCGGGACCGTTCACCACGCAGCCCATGACGGCGACCTGCATGGTCTCGACCCCTTCATATGATTTCTTCCACTCCGGCATCTGGTGGCGGATGTAGCTCTGGATGTCCTGGGCGAGCTGCTGGAAGTAGGTGCTGGTGGTGCGGCCACAGCCGGGACACGCGGCCACCAGCGGCAGGAACGCACGCAGGCCCAGGGTCTGGAGGATCTCCTGGGCCACGATCACCTCGCGGCTGCGGTCGCCGCCGGGCTCCGGCGTGAGGGACACGCGGATGGTGTCGCCGATGCCCTGCTGCAGGAGCACCGCGAGCGCCGCGGTGGAGGCGACGATGCCCTTGCTGCCCATGCCGGCTTCCGTGAGCCCCAGGTGCAGCGGGTAGTCACAGCGCGCGGCGAGGCGCGTGTACACATCTATCAAGTCCTGCACGCCGCTCATCTTGCAGGAGAGGATGATCCGGTCGTGCGGCAGGCCCAGCTCCTCGGCGCGCCCGGCGGAGAGGAGCGCGGAGGCCACCATAGCCTCGTGCAGCACGTCCTTGGTGTCCTTCGGCGCGACGCTACCCGCGTTCTCGTCCATCATGCGCGTGAGCAGGTCCTGGTCCAGGCTCCCCCAGTTCACGCCGATGCGCACGGCCTTGCCGTACTTCAGTGCAACTTCGATCATCTCGGCGAACTGCGGGTCGCGCCGGGAGCCCTTGCCCACGTTGCCGGGGTTGATGCGGTACTTGGCCAGCGCCTCGGCGCAGGCCGGGTGCGCCTTGAGGAGCTTGTGGCCGTTGAAGTGGAAGTCGCCCACCAAGGGCACGCGTATACCCGTGGCTTCCAGGCGCTCGCGGATGTGGGGCACCGCGGCGGCAGCCTCGTCGGTGTTAACGGTGATGCGCACCAGCTCCGAGCCCGCCCGCGCCAGCTCCGCCACCTGCTGGGTGGTGGCGGTGACGTCGGCGGTGTCGGTGTTGGTCATGGACTGCACCACGATGGGCGCGTCGCCGCCCACCTGCACGGTGCCGACCCTGACCGGCACGCTGCGCCGGCGGGGGGAAAGGAGAGAGGAAGGACTCTTCATGGGGGCGTAAATGATACCGGAGCGGCCGGTATCATGGCCTCATGGCTGAAACAGTCGTATTCATCCACGGCTTATATATGGTCGGTTTAGAGCTGGCCTTGCTGCGCCGCCGTGTGGCGCGGGGCGGCTTCGAGACCCGCCAGTTCAGCTACCGGTCTGTGAGCCGCGGACCGGCCCAGAACGCCCAAGCTCTGGGAGCCTATCTGCAGGCCATCCGCGCGGAGCGACTGCACCTCGTGGCCCACAGCCTCGGAGGACTCGTGATCCTGCGCATGTTCGAGCAGGGCGTGGCGCTGCCGCCGGGACGGGTGGTGTTCATGGGCTCACCGGTGAGGGGCAGCCGCGCCGCCGCCTACCTGACCCAGAAGGGCCTGCACTGGGCCATCGGCAAGGCCGGTCCGGGTGGGCTGGCGGCGAGGCACGAACCCCGATGGACGGAACCCAGGGAGCTGGGCGTGATCGCCGGCACCCATGAGTTCGCCATCAACCCCATGAACTTCGGTCTCACTTCGCCCCATGACGGGATGGTGGAAGTCGCCGAGACACACATCGAGGGCGCCAAGGACACGGCGACGATCCACTCCAACCACACGGGCATGCTATTCACGCGGGAGTTGGCGCGGCAGGTGACGGCGTTCCTGCGAGAGGGGATGTTCCTCCGCTGATCGCCGGTGTTGGACGCGCCATGGTGCGCTCTCGGCGCGGGCTTGCCGGATCTCGGCTCATTGCGCGGTACCGCGTGGACAATTTCGCACCACCGAAGAAGTGAGAACTGCGTCACGCTCGGTGTTATGTTCAGCCAGTAACTTACCCGTCACTTTGATAGGGATTTCTGGGGACCAATATGCGTAAGTCATTTGCATTGGCATGCCTGGCCATGCTCAGCCTCGCCGGCTGCGCCAGCAACAGCATCGGGCCGGAACGGGACATCAATGACCCGACCAACTCGCTGGTGTTCGCCTACGTGGACATGGGCGATGCGCCCACCGAGCTCGAGAGCGCGAGCCTCAAGCCCCAGGGCGAGGAGGGGTACTGGACCATGGGCGTGGAGGACGGGCTGATGAGCCAGCAGTACCTGCCGCCGGGTTCCTACCAGCTCGCGAGCCTGTCGGGCTCGAGCTTCCTGCACGGCGCGGTGGTGTACAACTTCCCGGCCTACGGGCGCAACGAGGCCTCGGTGCGCATCCAGAAACCCGGCATCTACTTCCTGGGCTCGTTCAAGTACAAGGACGTGGAGACCGGCATGTTCGAGGCCGGCAAGTTCGACATCGAGCGGGTGAAGTCACCGACGGAACTGGAGCTCCTCGGCCGGCTGCTGAAGCAGGATTGGGTGAAGGGTACCCAATGGGAAGCGCGCATCCGCGCGCGCATGGCGGAGCTGCACAAATGAGAGCGCTGCGCTGGCTGCTCGTGCTGGCGCCGCTGCTCGCGGCCTGCGTGCCGGAGAGCAGCATCAAGCCGGTGGACCAGCCGGCGGCGCTGGAGTCGGGCCAAGTGGTGCTGGTGGGCAAGGTGGAGCTGCATCCCGCGCTCAAGCCGGGCGAGCAGAAGCTGGGGGATTCCTACCGGGAGTTCGCCGACGAGGCGCTCCTGGTGGTGGATGCCGGACCCAGGCCGGTATACGAGTTCAACCGCGGCGACCTCAAGAATCGCATCGACGCGCCCTTCGGCAAGCTGTTCTACGTGCAGGCGCCGGCGGAGCCCTTCTACATCCTCAAGGGCTGGGTGGTGATGAACGCCGAGGTGAAGGTGATGGGTCCCAACGAGGTCCCGCCCGATCCCGCCGCGCCGCTGGAAGGCATGTTCCGCGTGGACGTGCGCCCCGGCGACAAGGCGGTGTACATCGGCACGATCCAGTATTACCGGGACGAGTTCTTCTCCACCGAGAAGGTGGTGGTGAGGGACGACTACGCCGCCGCTAGCAAAGAGTTCCAGAAGCGCTTCGGCGGCCTCACGCTGCGCAAGTCGCTGGCGGCGCCGGTATCACAGGATGAATGAACGCCGCTAACGGCCCGCGAAGGTCTTGGCGTCCTCCTGGCCGATGATCACGGCTCCGTCGACGCGCTCCGGCCGGGTGGACAGCAGGAAGCTGGCCATGGCGGCGATGGTGTCCTGGTTGTCGGTGAAGATGTCCATGATGGGCCTGACGGGGTCCTTGAACTGGGACTTCAGGGCTGCGCCAGTGATGACGCACTGCACCTTCGCGCCATCCATATAGACGTTGAACTCCACGCCGTCCTGGTTGGGGGTCAGCGCATGTTCGTCGGTGTGGACTTCGATCTGCGTGGTCATGGCCGGGATCCTCCTTGGCGACGGCACCAAGGTATCCCGCTGGCCGGGCAGCCACATTGACCTAGTCAGCTCCGGCGGATGTCCCTCAGCGGGGCCAGGTGAAGCCCGGGGCGACATACAGGGGGTCGCCCTCCAAGAGGGTCAGTAGCACGCGGGTCTTGTGTATGGACATGACATCCACCTTGAAGAGGTCCTGGTCCAGCACCACCAGGTCGGCGGCCTTGCCTGCTTCGATGGTCCCATCGACTGCATCCTCCCGTACCGCCCAGGCGGCATCCCGCGTGTAGGCCGCGATGGCCTGCGCCACGCCGATGCGTTGCTCCGGTTGCGGCGCAGGCTGGCCGCCGTCCAGCGGCTGGCGGGTCACTGCGTACTGGATGCCATCGAGGGGCGACAGCGTCTCCTGGGGCCAGTCGCTGCCCAGGGTCACGCGCCCGCCGGCAGCGCGCACGCTGCCCATGGGATACATCCACTTCGCACGCTCCGGGCCCAAGGCCTGCTGGGCCGGCAGGAAAGGCTCGTCACCGGGCTGGAACCAGAGGGATGTGAAGTTCCCGGTGACGCCGAGCTTGCCGAAGCGCGGGAGGTCCGCCGGGTCCACCACGCCCAAGTGCGCGATCTGGTCGCGGCGGTCCGCCGCGCCGTCCTTCTGCATGGCGTGTTCGATGGCATCGAGGCCTGCACGCACGGCGGCATCGCCCATGGCGTGCATGTGGATGAGGAAGCCTGCGGCGTCGAGTCTCTGCACGATCGCGTCCAGCAGGTCCTGCGGGATGGTGGGGCCGCGCTCGTCAGGCGCATCGGCATAGGCCACGAGCATCGAGGCGGTGTGCTCACTCAGCTCGCCGTCTAGGAAGAGCTTGGCGGCTTCGGCACGGAAGCGCTTGCCGCGCATTCGTTCCCGCTGCTTCAACAGTGCATCTACTTGTCCCGGTCCCTGCGCCGGGTCCACAGGCTGGGTGGCCGTCACGCGCAGGGTGAGTTCACCCGCCAGGTCCGCAGCGTGATAGGCCTGCACCATGTCGGGCGTGGCGGCGGCATCGAACACGGAGGTGATGCCGAGGCTGTTGGCGAGGGCGCTGACGCGCTTCAACGCCTCGCGGTAGTCGGCCGGGCTGGGCGGCGGCACCTTGCTGCGCACGCGGGTGGTGTCATCGCCCTTCAGGATGCCTGCGCCCTTCGGATCGAGGCCGCCGGAGGCGAGCGCCTTGGAGTTCGCCCAGGCGGTGAAGCCGTCCGTGGTACGGATGAAGGTGGGACGGTCCGTCACCCAGGCGTCGAGCGTGGCACGGTCGAGACCCTTGCCGAGCGCGTCCGGCACGCCGTTGCAGAACACCCAGGCGTGCGTCGCGGAAGCTTCCGCCTTCACGCGGGCCTCGAGTTCCTGCAGGGATTTGGCACCGCTGAGGTCGCACTGCAGCATCCGCATGCCGCCGGACAGGGGATGGATGTGCGCGTCGTGGAAGCCCGGCAACACCATGGCACCGTGCAGATCGACGACGCGCGCGCCTTCCAGGTAAGGCTTCAATCCCGATTCATCACCTACGTAGGCGATGTGGCCGGCGCGGATGACTACAGCGCTGGCCCGGGGCTGCTTGTCGTTGAGCGTGTAGACGGCGCCGTCGCGCAGGATGAGATCACCGGGAGCTGCGTGGGCAGTGGCCGTGAGCAACACCAGGAGGAGTGCCGCGGCGAGGCGCATGTCAGAGCTTCTTGAGCTGGTAGAGGAGTTCCAGCGCTTCCTTGGGCGAGAGCTTGTCCGGGTCCACGGACTTTAGCTTCTCCTCTACGGCAGAAGGCGCTGCGGTGAACAGGCCTTGCTGCTGGGGCTGCAGCTGCCCCTTGGGTTGGCGCTGGGCGGACTCGAGGCGCACGAGATACTCACGGGCCTGCGTGATCACCTGCTTGGGGATGCCGGCCAGCGCTGCCACCTGCAGACCGTAGCTCCGGTCCGCCGGGCCTTCCTTCACCGCGTGCAGGAACACGAGCTCGTGGGCGTGCTCGGTGGCATCCAGGTGCACGTTCGCGATGCCCGGTATCAGCTCCGGCAGCGCCGTGAGCTCGAAGTAATGGGTGGCGAAGAGCGTGAACGCGCGCAGGTTGCGCGCGATGTGGCTCGCGGCGGCCCAGGCCAGGGACATGCCGTCGTAGGTGCTGGTGCCGCGGCCGATCTCGTCCATGAGCACAAGGCTGTGGTCTGTAGCGTTGTTCAGGATGTTCGCAGTCTCCACCATCTCCACCATGAAGGTGGAGCGCCCGCCGGCGAGGTCGTCCGAGGCGCCGATGCGGGTGAAGATGCGGTCCAGCGGGCCGATGACGGCTTTGGCCGCTGGCACGAAGCTGCCGATGTGCGCGAGTATCGCGATGAGCGCCGTCTGGCGCATGTAGGTGGACTTGCCGCCCATGTTCGGGCCGGTGATGACCAGCATGCGGCGGGCGTCGTCGAGCCTGAGGTCGTTGGGCACGAAGGGCGTGTCGATGACCTGCTCCACCACTAAGTGCCGGCCGCCTTCGATGCGAAGCTCGGGTTTATCGGTGAGCTCCGGCGCCGCGAGGCGCAGGCTCACGGCCCGCTCGGCCAGGTTCGCCACCACGTCCAGTGTCGCCAGCGCCGTGGCGGTGCGCTGCAGGTCCGCGAGGCGTTCGATCAGCTTGTCCAGCAGCGCGTCGTAGAGCTGTCGCTCCCGGGCCAGGGAACGCTCCTGCGCCGAGAGGGCCTTGTCCTCGAAAGCCTTCAGCTCCGGCGTGATGTAGCGCTCGACGCCCTTCAGGGTCTGGCGGCGGATGTAGTCCGCCGGGACCTTGTCCGCGTGGGTGCGGCCCACCTCTATATAGAAGCCGTGGACCCGGTTGTAGTTCACCTTGAGGGTCGCGATGCCGCTACGCAGTTTCTCGCGGTTCTCCAGGTCCGTGAGGAAGGCATCGGCGTCGCGGTTGATGTGGCGCAGCTCGTCCAGTTCCGCGTCGTAGCCTTCCGCGAAGATGCCGCCCTCCCGGGCCAGGGCCGGTGGGTTCTCCACCAGGGCTTTCTTCAACAGTTCGTGCAGGTCCGGGTGCTGGCCCAGCGCCTGGCTCAACTCTCTAAGGAGGGGTGTGTCCAGTCCGGCAAGGGACGTGCGCAGGGCAGGGAGCTCGCCCAAGGTGTAGCGCAGCTGGCCGAGATCCCGGGGCCGGGCGGACTTCAGAGCCACCCGGGCCAGGATGCGCTCCACGTCGCCGATGCCGTTCAGCCGCTCCTGCAGGGGTTCGTAGCGGCGCTGTTCCATGAGCGTGGCGACGCAGTGGTAGCGCTGCTGGAGGAGCGCGTGGTCCCGGAGCGGGCGGTTGAGCCAGCGGCGCAGGAGGCGCGAGCCCATGGGCGTGACGCTACGGTCCATGACGCCGGCGAGGGTGAACTCATGGCGGCCCACCAGGCTCGTCTCGAGTTCGAGGTTGCGGCGGGTGGCGGCATCCAATATGAGCGCGTCGTCGCGCCGCTCCACCGTGAGGCCCGTGAGGTGCGGCAGCGCCGTGCGCTGGGTCTCCTGCACGTATTGCAGGAGCGCGCCGGCGGCGGTGACGGCGGCATCGAGCCCCTCGGCGCCGAAGCCGGCCAGGTCGCGGGTGCGGAACTGGGCCGTGAGCAGGCGCGCGGCGGTCTCGATGTCGAAATGCCAGGGCGGCCGCGGCCGCCCACCATTTCGTTGCTGGGCGGCCCTGGGCAGCAGTGCGTCCTCGGCGTAGAGCAGCTCCGCCGGGCGCAGCCGCTCCAACTCGCCCAATAAAGCCTCTTCGCCGGCGAGTTCCAATATCGTGAAGCGGCCCGAACCCAAGTCCAGTGCGGCGAGACCGTAATGCGGATTGCCGGCATGCACCGCCGCCAGCAGGTTGTCGCGGCGCTCTTCCAAGAGCGCTTCGTCCGTGACGGTGCCGGGCGTGACGATGCGCACCACCTTGCGCTCCACGGGGCCCTTGGAAGTGGCCGGGTCGCCGATCTGTTCACAGATCGCTACAGATTCCCCAAGCCTCACCAGCTTGGCGAGGTAGTTGTCCAGCTGGTGATAGGGCACCCCCGCCATGGGGATGGGCGAGCCGCCGGACTGGCCGCGCTGCGTCAGCGTGATGTCCATGAGCCGCGCGGCCTTGCGCGCGTCGTCGTAGAAGAGCTCATAGAAGTCGCCCATGCGGTAGAACACCAGCACGTCCGGGTGCTCGGACTTCACGCGCAGGTACTGGCGCATGACCGGCGTGTGGTCGGCGAAGGCGTTGTCGGCGGTCTGGTTCATGGGCTTCCCGGGGGAAGGGCGATGCTAGCAGGGTGACGCAAGAATGGCTTGCACCCTGCTGGTGCGTCCATGGATGGACGCGTCGAAAATCGAACACGTAAGTGTTTGATTTTCGGAGCGAGCCGCAGGCCGATCCTGCGGCGAAGCGAGTGCAAAATGCCAGGGAAGGCATTTTGCATCAAGCTATCGGCGCGTCCAATCGCGGCAGGCAATGCTAATCTGCCGCCATGGATGTCAGCGACGAGACCTTGAAAAGACTGGCCCAGGAAGTGGGGGAACGGCTCGGGTCCCGCAAGCTCAGCGTGGCGGCGGCGGAATCCTGCACCGGCGGCTGGATCGGCAAGGTGCTGACGGACGTCTCCGGGAGTTCCGGCTGGTTCGAACGCGGCTTCGTCACCTATAGCAATGAATCCAAGGTGGCGATGCTGGGGGTGCGGCAGGCCTCGTTGGACGCCTACGGCGCCGTGTCCGAGGTGGTGGCGCGGGAGATGGCGGAGGGCGCCTGCCACTGGAGCCGGGCCCAGGTGTCGGTGGCGGTGACGGGCATCGCCGGACCCAACGGCGGCAGCCTGGAGAAGCCGGTGGGGACGGTGTGGATCGCCTGGCGCTGGCCTGATGGAAAAGTGACCAGCCAGCATTGCTTGTTCCAAGGTGACCGGGAGTCAGTGCGGCGCCGGTCCGTGAAAGCGGCCCTGGAGGCCTTGCGGGACGGGCTATAGCCAAGACAACTGGAAATCTTTACAGTATTTCCTTGACATCGGCCGACTACTGTATAAACTTACAGGTACCGGCAAATCCCTGGGTACTTCCCGTACCACTGCCGGTGCGGGCCGCGAGAGATGCATCAGCAGTCTCCCAAAAGCACCCAAGTCCAGGCGCCTGCCGCCTCCCGGCTGTTCTTCGCCCTCTGGCCCTCCGACGCCACCCGCGACGCCATATATAAGGCGAGCCGCGAGACGGTCGAGGCGGCCGACGGCAAGCCGGTGCCCGCCGCCAATTTCCACATGACCCTGGTGTTCCTGGGCTCCGTCGCCCAGGACGCGCTCCCGCTGGTGCAGAGCATCGCCGCCTCGGTGCAGGGCGACTCCCTGCGCGTGGAGCTCGACCGCTACGGCTACTGGGAGCACCCGCAGGTGCTCTGGTGCGGCGCAAGCCGCGTGCTGCCCGCCGCCGCGAACCTCGCGGCGAGCCTGCGCGAGCGCCTCATGGCTGCGGGCTTCCGTCCCGATCCCAAGCCCTTCGTCCCGCACGTGACGCTGGCGCGCAAGGTGCGCCGCCCCGGCGCGCTCGGCGCCTTCGGCCCGGTGACGTGGGAGACCTCCGATTTCGCGCTGGTGAATTCCGTCACCGGCATCCACGGCAGTGAATACACCCCGCTCGCGACGTATGCCCTCGGCGCGCGCAGGGCTGTGAAATAATGGGCAGGAGCTAGGGACATGAACGCGAACCTGAAGGTGGTACCGATGGCGATGGACGACAACCGCAAGAAGGCGCTGGCGGCGGCGCTGGGCCAGATCGAGAAGCAGTTCGGCAAGGGCTCGGTGATGCGCCTCGGCGACCACGCCGCCACCCGCGAGATCGAGACCGTCTCCACCGGTTCCCTCACCCTGGACCTCGCCCTCGGCGTCGGCGGTCTGCCGCGCGGCCGCGTGGTGGAGATCTACGGCCCGGAATCCTCGGGCAAGACCACGCTCACCCTGCAGGTGATCGCCGAGATCCAGAAGAAGGGCGGCACCGCCGCCTTCATCGACGCGGAGCACGCGCTCGACCCGGTCTATGCCGGCAAGCTCGGTGTGAAGGTGGAAGACCTGCTCATCTCCCAGCCGGACACCGGCGAACAGGCCCTCGAGATCGCCGACATGCTGGTGCGTTCCGCCGCGGTGGACGTGGTGGTGGTGGACTCGGTCGCCGCGCTGACCCCGAAGGCCGAGATCGAGGGCGAGATGGGCGACCAGCACATGGGCCTGCAGGCGCGCCTCATGTCCCAGGCGCTGCGCAAGCTCACCGCCAACATCAAGCGCTCCAACACCTTGGTCATCTTCATCAACCAGATCCGCATGAAGATCGGCGTCATGTTCGGCAATCCGGAAACCACGACCGGAGGCAATGCACTGAAGTTCTACGCATCCGTGCGCATCGACATCCGCCGCATTGGCGCAATCAAGAAGGGCGAGGAAGTGGTCGGCAGCGAAACCCGCGCCAAAGTGGTCAAGAACAAGGTGGCGCCGCCGTTCCGGCAGGCGGAGTTCGACATCCTCTACGGCGCGGGCATTTCCCTCGAAGGCGAAATCATCGAGCTGGGCGTGCTCTACAACATCATCGAGAAATCCGGTGCCTGGTACAGTTATGGCAAGGAACGCATCGGCCAGGGCAAGGACAACACCCGCGAATTCCTAAAGGAACATCCGGAGATGGCAAAGGAAATCGAGAACAAGATTCGCGCCCACGTGGCCGAAAAGCCGCTGGCCCAGATCCTGGAAGTGGAGTAACGCCCCGAATTGCCTGCGCCGCCCCAGACCCTGCGCGCGCGCGCGCTGAAAGCCCTGGCGCGGCGCGAACATTCCCGGCAGGAACTGCAGCAGAAACTGCTGCCCTTCGCCGAGGACCCGGAGCAGATCGAGCCCCTGCTCGACGACCTGGAAAAACGCGGCTGGCTGTCGGAAGCGCGCTTCGTGGAGCAACTGACCACGGTGCGCAGGCGCCGTTTCGGGGCCGCGCGCATCGTCCATGAGTTGCGTGAAAAAGGCGTATCCGCCGCCGCGATCGCTGCCGCACAATCCCAGTTGAAGGACAGTGAGGTCGCCGCCGCGCGCGCCGTCTGGAAGAAGAAGTTCGGCAAGCGGCCGGCAAACCTGGAGGAGCGGGCCAGGCAGGCGCGATTCCTCGCCAGCCGGGGGTTTTCAGCCGAGGCCGTGCACAAGGTCCTGGGCCGCGACGAGCAGTAGCCCATTCGCCACTGCAAATGCAATAATTGGTAACACAATGGGCCGAACCCCGGGTTCGGCCGCTTTTTTTCGACTCCTCCGGTTATGCGTGCAATGAACAGCAACGAGATCCGTACCCGCTTCCTTGAATATTTCAGGAAACAAGGCCACACCATCGTGGCTTCCAGCCCGCTGGTCCCCGGCAATGACCCCACCCTGTTATTCACCAATGCGGGCATGGTCCAGTTCAAGGATGTGTTCCTCGGCCAGGACAAGCGTGCTTTCGTGCGGGCGACCACGTCGCAGCGCTGCGTGCGCGCGGGCGGCAAGCACAATGACCTGGAGAACGTCGGCTATACCGCACGCCACCACACCTTTTTCGAGATGCTGGGCAATTTCAGTTTCGGCGACTATTTC